>DASRQP010000378.1:0-6296 GCA_035696585.1 Candidatus Acidiferrales bacterium
CGGAACTTATCGCCCTCCGCGACGGTCTGCAATTTTGATCCCGGGTCCGTGATGGCGATGAATTGCTTTCCCGCGCGTTCCGCGCCGGAGGCTTGCTTCGCGCGCTCGAAGAAATACTGCTTAAAAATATTCGGCTCAAGCGTGGTTCCCGATTTGCTCGACACGATGAAGAGCGTCTTCTTTATGTCGATTTGTGATTCGATGGCCTTGATCTGCGCCGGATCGGTCGAGTCGAGTACGTGCAGATCGGGAAAGCCGGGCGTCTTGCCGAATGTTTTGCTCAGCACTTCCGGGCACAAACTCGAACCGCCCATGCCCAGCAACACCGCGTGCGTAAATCCTTCTGCTTGCACGTCCTTTGCGACGTCCGTCAATTGATTCGCATGCGCGATTTGGTCTTCGGTGACGCCGAGCCATCCGAGCCATTTCGCTTCGTCGGTGCCGGTCCAGAGCGTGGCATCGTGCGCCCAGAGCCTGCGGATTTTCCCACTGTTGGTCCACTCGTCGATTGCTTGCTTTACGGCTTGGCCGAGACCGTCGGGCAAACTGTACGTTTGCATCGCCATTTTCGATTTCGGTGAGACCGTCATTGTTTGCTCGACCGCAGCCAGCAGTTTCCCGAACGCATCGATGAACAATTTCACGCCGTCATCAACCAGTTGATCCGTGACGTCCTTCATCGAAATTCCGGCCTTCGCAAGGTTTTGCATCGTGACGCGCGCCGCATCAACATTTTCGACAAGACTCGCGCGAACTTTGCCATGATCACGAAACTCGTCCAGCGTTGCGGGAGGGATCGTGTTGACCGTGTCTGGACCTATCAACTCCTCGATGTACATCACGTCGCGATAGTTCGGATTCTTGGTGCTCGTGCTGGCCCAGAGAACTCGCTGCGTGTGCGCGCCCTTTGCGGCGAGCGCGTCCCAGCGCGGCCCCTGGAAAATATGCTGGTAACGCTCGTAGGCCATCTTGGCATTCGCAATTGCCACTTTGCCCAGCAAACTCTGGAGCAACGCGCGCTTATCCGCGCTCGTCTCCGTTTTCAACCGCGCGTCCAACTGTTTATCCACCAACGTATCAATGCGGCTCACAAAGAAACTCGCGACGCTGCCCATTTTGCTCAAATCGCCGCCGCTCTTGGCGTAGGTCTCGAGCGCAGCAAGATACGAGAGCGCGACTTTTTCGTAGGTTTCCTGCGCGAAGAGCAGAGTGATATTGATGTTGATGCCTTCGCTGAGCAATTGCTGAATGGCGGGCAAACCCTCGGACGTGCCGGGAACTTTGATCATCACGTTTTCGCGTGCGACCATTTTCCACAGCCGCCGGGCTTCTTCGATTGTTCCTTTCGTGTCACGCCCGAGCATCGGAGATACTTCCAAGCTGACATAGCCATCGGCCCGCTTTGTTTTGTCGTAAACGGGGCGCAAAATGTCCGCCGCGTCCTGAATATCGCGAATGGCCAGTAATTCGTAACGCGCCTTTGCGTCGAGCTCCGGCCTGGATGCGAGCGACTTCAGAAAATCGGCATAATCCGTGCTGCCGGTGATGGCTTTTTCGAAAATCGTCGGATTGGACGTCATTCCCCGCAAGTCATCTTCGTCAATCAAGCGCTGAAGTTCGCCGCTGGTCAGCAGATTTCGCCGGATATAATCGAGCCATACGGCTTGCCCGAACTTCGTGAGTTCCTTTAGCGGATTCGCCGTTTTCGCCGCGTTTGCGTTTCCTACTGTTTGCGTCGCCATTTCGTCTACCCCTTCCCGGTTTTTGCCGGCAAACTGTACTTCATCTCGATTGCCTTAATTTTTTCGACTCTGCGTTCGAGGCGCTCCTGGCCCTTTTCGAGGCCCTTGTAGTGCGCCCCCAAGAAATTCGTCACCAATTCCTGCGCCAGCATCGGACCAATCACGCGCGCGCCGAGCACAAGCACGTTCATGTTGTCGTGTTCAACTCCCTGATGCGCGGAATAAGAATCGTGACACATGCACGCGCGTATGCCTGGGATTTTATTCGCCGCGATGCATGCTCCCACGCCGCTTCCGCAAATCACGATGCCGCGCTCGACGCGGCCCGCGATCAGCGCTTCGCCGACCGCTTCCGCGAAGTCGGGATAATCAACAGACGCCGGGCCATTCGTGCCGAAGTCCGTCACGTCGTGCTTCGCATCACGCAGGAATGCCGCGAGCTGGTCCTTGAGTACATATCCCGCATGATCCGCGCCCATTCCGATTCGCACGATTTACCTCGCCTTTCCCAGCAGCTCTTTCGCTGTTGCGACCACACGCTCGGGCATGAATCCGAATTTCTTTTGCAGCTCCTTGAGCGGCGCGGAAGCTCCAAAGGTGTGCATCCCGATCGATTGTCCCTTGGGGCCAACGTATCGCGCCCATCCCATCGTCGATGCCTGCTCGATGGATATTCGCGCGGTCACTTCCGGCGGGAGCACGGTGTCGCGATATTCCTGCGGCTGGTGATCGAAAATCTCCCACGACGGCATGCTGACCACGCGCGCGCGAATTCCATCCGCCTTCAATCGCTCGTACGCCTCGACTGCCAATGAAACTTCGCTGCCTGTCGCGAGAAGCAGAACCTCCGGCTTGCCGCCATCCGCTTCCGCAAGGATGTAAGCGCCCTTCGCCAACCCCGCTGCTGATGCATATTTCGTGCGGTCGAGCGTGGGGAGCGCCTGGCGGCTGAGCACCAGCGCCGCCGGTTCATGATGGAATTGCAAGATCAGCTTCCACGCCTCGGTCACTTCATTCGCATCCGCGGGACGCAGCGTGATCAATCCGGGAATCGCGCGCAACGCAACGAGTTGCTCGATTGGCTGGTGCGTTGGCCCATCTTCGCCCACTCCGATCGAATCGTGCGTGAAGACGTAAATTACCGGCACTTCCATGATGGCGCTCAGCCGGATTGGCTCGCGCATATAATCACTGAAAATCAAAAATGTGGAGCCGAACGGCCGTATTTTCGAGAGTGAAAGCCCGTTCAATACCGCGCCCATGGCGTGCTCGCGTATGCCGAAATGAAAATTGCGCGCGTTGTAATTTTCCGCTTCAAAATCGCCCGCCCCGTCGAAGGTGAGGCGCGTCTTGGTCGACGGTGCCAGGTCCGCCGAGCCGCCAATGAGCCACGGAATATTTTGCGCAACGGCATTCAAGACTTTCGCTGACGAATCGCGGCTGGCGATGCCTTTCGCGTCCGCGGGAAACGCAGGTAGATTTTTGTCCCAGCCTTCTGGCAGTTCGCGATGCTGCATCTGCAGCACGCGCGCCGCGAGCTCCGGGAACTTGGCTTTATACGCGTCGAACAGGCTCATCCAGCCAGCCCGCAGTTCCCTTCCGCGCTTGCCAATCCCGGTGTCGAAATTCTCGCGCACACCATCGGGAACCAGAAATTTGGCGTCCTCGGGCCAGCCGTAATTTTTCTTCGTCAGACGAATCTCCTGCTCGCCCAGCGGCTCGCCGTGAGCGGCGCTCGTGTCCTGCTTATTCGGAGCTCCATAGGCGATATGGCTATCGACAATAATCAGCGTGGGCCGATCCTTCGTCCGCAAAAATGTGGTGTAGGCGCGGCTGAGCATTTCCATGTCATTCGCGTCAACCACGCGCGTGACGTTCCAGCCGTAGCCGACGAATCGCGTCGCCACATCTTCGTCGAACGCCAGCTCGGTGTTTCCTTCAATCGTGATGTGATTGTTGTCGTATATCCAGCACAGATTCGAAAGTTTCAGGTGCCCCGCGAGCGAAGCGGCTTCGCCGGAAATTCCTTCCATCATGTCGCCGTCGCCGCAAATCGCGTAAACCTTGAAATTGAACATCTCAAATTCCGGCCGGTTAAAATATCGGGCGAGCCAATCGCTCGCAATCGCCATTCCCACGCTGTTTGCCACGCCTTGCCCGAGCGGGCCCGTCGTCGTCTCAACGCCGGAGGTCCAGCGATATTCCGGATGGCCGGGACATTTGCTATCGAGCTGGCGGAAGCGCTTGATGTCTTCGAGCTTCACTGACAATTCGCCAAGTTGCTCGTACTTCGGATTCACCGCCTTTACGCCTGCAAGATGCAACAGGGAATAAAGCAACATCGAGGCGTGACCATTCGACAGAACGAAACGGTCGCGGTTGGGCCAAATCGGATCATCCGGGTCAAAGCGCAAAAAACGCTGCCACAGCGTGTAGGCAACAGGCGCGAGGGCCATCGGCGTGCCGGGATGTCCCGAGTTCGCCTGCTGCACAGCGTCCATGGAAAGCGTGCGAATGGTATTGATGCAAAGCTGATCGATACTCGCTTGAGAGGTCGTCATTTGCGCGTGAGCATCCATTTGTCCGGCATCGCCTCTGTTCTAATTAGATGCGAGGATGGCAACTCCGCATCCATTGCAACTGATGATTTTATCTCTTTACAAGCCTTCTGGCGAATGAACCCTTTGGGATTCGTGCGTCAAGCTGCTGATGCTGTGACGTGACGGACAATGCATCGTGTAAGTAACGTTGACACGCCCGAGGAAATCGCGAGTTACTTGAGAGGTTATCGTTACACGTTGACAGAAACAGGTCTGCGGACGTCGTGGACCCATGGCCTTACTGTGGTTGCCGTGATCAGGACATCACGGGAGCAAGACCTTCGAGAAGGCACTTTATAGCAACGGTAAGACGCGTACGAAAACACGGGAATAAGCAGGGTGGCAAGATCTCTGGCACAGCAACGGCTTCAATTCATCAATTTCTTTAGCAACGCTTTCCCTTCTTCCTCGGTCAACACTCGCTTCCGCATCAGGGTGATAATCAGCTCGTTCAAGACGTACCCGTGTTCTGGGTTAGCGTTTTGCGGAGGCGGTGATTCTTCCGGCGGTGCAGCCACGGGCTGTCTTTCCGGCACAGCCACTCCGCTGAGTTTTCCAAGCCAGCTCTCGAGAACCCAAAGTTGCTCCGGTTCAATCGATGTGAATGCCAGACCCATTCCCATACCGACCATGGAATAGACTACTTTGGCCGGCGCTTCGAAAGACTTCTGTTCCACTGTGAGCCTCAGTGTCACCGATGTCCCAACTGGGAACGGGCTGATTGTGTCCACGAAGCACCCGCCACGTCCCAAATCGGTACTTCGCGATGTCGTTTGCGCCCCTGATTCCATATCGGTGACGTATGCAGTAGCCGTAAACGGGTAACGGACGCTGCTGCGGCGCTCTTGTTCGGCTGGTTCGACTGCATTGCGGCTCTTCTTGAATTCTTGAGGCATGCTCGGTTGGATCTTCATTCCCCCAGCTACCATGAGCAATTACACTGCCAGGGAAGGGACAGCCGCCGGGTCATATCCAGGAGAAGCTGAGGTCACGAGAATTGCTGAAGATTAGGCGTGCACGGTCGTACAGGAACTTCCTATACACAATTCTCTTTTGACTCCAAGCGGGCTGCACAGCGAAACAAAACGTGAGCGTAGTACAAGTTCCAACGTGAAGCTAGAGTGACTGGCAACTCCGGCTCGGTCGGCCGACGGAGAAGCAGAAACTCCGCGCGGCCGACGAGCGGCCAGCGAGCGCGGCTTTCTTAGGCAGATCGACCTCTCACGAAGTGTAGGACGAGCAGTATCAAACCAATCACAAGCACCAGATGAATAAACGCGGTGGTCACGTGAAATGCGAAAAAACCGAGCAGCCACAAGATAATCAAGATTACAGCAAGTGCAGCTAGCATATCGTCGTCTCCTCATTATGAGCGCACTGTTGGCCGAATCCGATTTCACGCGTTGCGCTGCACGTGCGCGTGCCGGAAAATGCGGACACGAACTATTCTGGACGCGCTAAGAATCTACGTCTGTGCCGTTACGAACAGTTCGCTTGAATCCATCTTTTACTCGGACATTTGATGCTCAAGCACGTTCTCCGGTGACTGTTTCGTGCGGCCTGCTCCGTCTTCAGAATCGCGCGAGCAGGCGCCGGATTCCTTCTGCGAAATCGCGCTCAGGCGTGATTAGGCTGGCGATCAAATACCCATCGCCGGGAAAATCGTAAAAGTGGCCGGGATGAATATAGACGTCGCGGCTCTCCAGCAGATCGACAGCGAGATCTTCGTCCGGGCGCGTCGCGGGTACGCGAACGACAACATACCAGCCGCCCTCGACTTCCAATCGGCTACACGAAGTTTGCGCGGCGATTTGACGGTCAAGCTCGTGGAGGTTATCGCGCACACGAGCGATCAATTGTCCTTGAAATCCTTTGCGCTGCTGCAAAAACGATGGAAGGGCCAGTTGTATCGGTGCGTTCATGGAGAGATACGCATCCGCTATGACTTCCAAGC
>DASRQP010000379.1:0-6541 GCA_035696585.1 Candidatus Acidiferrales bacterium
GATGAGCGTGCTGGTCGATCAGAAGACGCGCGTTGTCGTGCAAGGCCTGACCGGGCGCGAGGGCGGCTTCCACGCGGAGCAGATGATTGCGTACGGCACGAAAGTGGTTGCGGGAGTGACGCCGGGAAAAGGCGGAACGAAGCATCTCAACGTGCCTGTGTTCAACACCGTTGCCGACGCAGTGAAAGAAACGGGCGCAGATGCTTCCGTGATTTTTGTGCCGCCCCCGTTTGCGGCGGATGCGATTCTCGAAGCGATTGATTCGCGCTTGCCGCTGGTTGTGTGTATCACCGAAGGTATTCCGACGCTTGACATGGTCCGCGTCGCGGCGGAACTGCGCCCGTCGAATACCCGGCTGATCGGGCCAAATTGTCCCGGGCTGATTTCGCCGGGGAAATGCAAAATCGGGATCATGCCGGGGCACATCCACAAAGCAGGAAACGTAGGACTAGTGAGCCGCAGCGGCACTCTGACGTATGAAGCCGTCGATCAACTTACGCGACTCGGCATTGGGCAGTCGACATGCATCGGCATCGGCGGCGATCCGATTATCGGAACGAGTTTTCTCGACGCGATCAAGATGTTCAATAACGATGCGGATACGCACGCAATTGTGATGATTGGCGAAATCGGAGGAAATGCCGAGGAAGTGGCGGCGGAATTCATCAAGGTGCACGTCAAGAAGCCAGTCGTCGGTTTCGTCGCGGGACAAACTGCGCCTCCCGGGCGACGCATGGGCCACGCGGGCGCCATCATTAGCGGCGGGCAGGGAACAGCGAAGACAAAATACGCGGCTATGCAAGCGGCGGGGATTCATACCGTGCAGAGCCCCGCGGAAATTGGCCATACGATGGAAGCGGTGCTGGGCAAGGCGGCGCAGAGATAGCGCATTTACTAAAAATCTTCGAGGGGGAAAATCTTGGCAATCGAACGAACTTTGGCAATTATCAAGCCGGATGCAGTGGGCCGCGGGCTGGCGGGCGAAATTCTGAAGCGGATTCACGACGCGAAATTTCAGATTGTGGCGATCAAATCAGTGCGGCTGACGAAGAGCGAGGCGGAGGGATTTTACGCCGTACATCGCGAGCGGCCATTCTTCAAAGACCTGACGGAATTTATGAGCTCGGGCAAAGTGGTGGCGATCGCACTTGAAGCAGAATGCGCGATCTCACGCTGGCGCGAGACGATGGGCGCCACCGATCCCGCCAAGGCCGCGCCCGGCACAATTCGCAATGCGCTCGGCACCAGCATTCAGAATAATTGCACGCATGGGTCGGATGCCACGGAGACGGCGAGATTTGAGATCGGGTATTTTTTCGCGGGGATGGAATTGATTTGAGGCTCCGCACGGTTGAGGAGTGACGCTTCTAAGATTTACAGTGGGTTTATGCTGAGAATGTGGCGAGGTCGAGGATCCCGAGTGTCTGTCAGGATTGCCGCCTTTGTTGGCTGCGTGTTGCTGTGCGCATTGCCAATGCGGGGGCAGATACAGCTGACGGGAAAAACCGTCGACGGGCGGATGGAAGAGTTGAACCAGAAGGCGCCGGACATTCCGCCTCCTGGATTCAACGTTTCGGGAATCACGTGGATCAATTCGCAGCCGCTCACACTCGCGGATTTGCGTGGAAAAGTGGTGATGATCGATTTTTGGGAGTACACATGCATCAATTGCATCCGCACGTTCCCGCAGAACAAAGAATGGTATGAGCGATACAAGAAATACGGCTTTGAGATTATAGGCGTGCATGACCCGGAATTTCAGATCGCATACGACGTCGAAAATGTGCGCGCGGCGGTAAAGCGCTACGAGTTGCCCTATCCAATCGTAGTCGATGATTATTACAAGATCTGGAAGAGTTATTCGAACGAGGCGTGGCCGAGCCGGTTCTTGATAGACGCGAAGGGCAACGTGCGTTTTCATGTGGAAGGCGAAGGGGATGATCATAATTTCGAAATCGTGGTTCGCCGTTTGCTGCAAGAGGCGCATCCGGGTCTGACGTTCCCGGCGGATTACACGCTACCAGGGGCGGAGAATATGGGCGCACCGGACTGCGGCGGCATTCCCACGAATGAGATGTACGTTGGACCTTCGCAGGGGCGAGGAATCTTGCAGAACAAGCACCCGTATCATCCCGGCGCGACCGCGGACTACAAGCTGACGGGTGAGGTGGGCGATGGGCACGCGCTGATTTCCGGAAAATGGAAGACGGATCCTGACGGAATGATTTTTCGAGGGAAGTCGCAGGGGCCGGGCAGCGAAGCGTCGCGATTGAGGATGCGCTATCACGCCACACAAGTCTACGCAGTGATGAACGTGGCGGCGGGAAAACCGGAGCGGCTGTACATTTTGCAGGACGGCAAGGATTTGACGAACGACGATAAAGGCGCGGATGTAAAAATCGACGCGCAGGGACATTCGTACATTGACGCAAATAGTTCGCGAATGTATTACCTTGTCGCGAATCCGCAATTCGGGAGCCACACGCTGGAATTGATTCCCACGGCGCCGGGAATTGAAGTCGATTCGTTTACGTTTGGCAATAGCTGCCAGACGAGTTTCCCTCACGTGTAGTCTGCTCCCCCGCTTGGTCGGGTAGAATGAACTCGAGAAATGGCAATGGAACCAACGCGCGAACTCGGAAAGATCCTGCTGATTCTGGGAATGGTGACTGCGGCGGTGGGGATTTTCTTGCTGGCAGGGCCCCGGTTGCCGGTCCGTTTCGGAAGATTGCCGGGAGACATTTCGTATCATGGGAGGAGTACGAGTTTTTATTTTCCGATTGCGACGTGCATCGTGTTGAGCGTTGTTTTGACTTTGCTCCTTGGGGTTGTGGGTTTACTCCGCAAATGAAAACTGAGTGTGCAATCCGCGAAGGCCGCGAATGACACAATTTTCGCTGAATCTGATTCCTGAAAAGCACGTCTGGCGCGTGAGCGAGCTGAATCTGCGTATCCGCGATTTGCTCGAAAACGAATTTCGCGACTTGTGGGTCGAGGGTGAAGTTTCGAACTTCCGAGCGGCGCAATCGGGACATTTGTATTTCACGCTGAAGGACGAAAAGTCGCAGATCCGCTGCGTGTGCTTTCGCGACCAGGTGCGCGGACTGAAATTCCGTCCGGAGGATGGACTGCACGTCACGGTGCGTGGATCGGTGAGCGTCTACGAACCACGTGGTGAATATCAGATTTACGTGTCGCATATCGAGCCAGTGGGATTGGGGGCACTGCAACTTGCGTTCGAGCAACTGAAGAAGACACTCGCGGCCGAAGGGCTCTTTGATGCGAACCGTAAAAAGCCGCTGCCGGCGTTGCCGCGGCGCATCGGAATTGTGTCGTCGCCGCAAGGCGCGGCGATACGCGACATCTTGCGCGTGCTTCGGCGGCGGTTCCCAAATTTGCATGTGGTGTTGTATCCGGTGAAAGTGCAGGGCGAAGGGGCACCGGAGGAAATTGTTCGCGCGATCCGCCACTTCAATCGGGCGGTGCTTGTGGACGTGATGATTGTCGCGCGCGGAGGCGGGTCGTTCGAGGATTTGTGGGCGTTCAACGAGGAAATTGTCGTACGCGCGATCGCGGCTTCAGAAATTCCAATCATCACGGGAATTGGACACGAGACGGACACGACGATTGCGGATTTCGCCGCGGACATGCGCGCGCCCACGCCTTCGGCGGCCGCGGAAATTGTTGTGCGTACACGCGCGGAATTCGAAAAACACATCAGCGACTGCGCGCGGCAGCTTGCGCAACGGATGCGCTATCTATTTCTCGAGAAGCGGCACCGGCTGCGGGATTTGGCAATGCATCGCGCGTTTCGCCGACCGGAAGATTTGGTGCGCCGCACTCGGCAGCGACTGGATGATATGAATGCGGCGCTCGCGGCGGGTTTGCGCGGCCGGCTTGATGAAGCGCGGCAGCGCATGAAGATGGCGAGTGCGCGAATGGGATTGTTTGATTTGCGCGGACGCGTCGGCATGCTGCGAGTTCGCGTGGAGCGGCGAAGCGGGGAATTGAGTGCAGCGCTCGACCGCGCGGTGACACGGAAGCGACGGCGATACGCGTCCGTGCAGGTGCGAATTGCGTCGCTCGATTTGCGGGCGCGCGTCAGCCAGCTACGGCGGAGGCTCGAACGCGACGCAAGTGAATTTACCGCACACGCCAGACGGTATCTGGTTGCGACGCGCAGAAAATGTGAAGCAGCCACGTTGCGTCTCGAAGAGCGCAGTCCATTTCAATTGCTCGAACGTGGTTATGCGATTGCGTATGACGCGAATGGCCGCGTCCTGCGTTCAGTGGAGCAGGTTGCCGGAGGTGATGAAATTGCGGTGCGGCTGGCGCGAGGGGAAATTGGCGCGACAGTGCGTATGAAAAGAAATGTCGGCGGCCAGGGAAATGTCCGCGAGGAAAAGGAGCAATGAGTTTTCTCGACGCGGTGAAGCGCGCGATCGGCCATTCGGTTGAAAGGCCGACGAGCGGATTTCGTCCCGGCGGCGACGAAGCGATGGAGCGGTTGGTGCGCGAACTGACGGTATGTCCCGTTTGCGGGAAGGAATTCAGTGGGCACGCGATTGCGTTGTTTGCGCACACGGTGCTGGGCGAGAAGAATCGCAAGCGCGCAGGGAAATTATTTGAGGTGGTGGATGGGCGCCGCTGGAAGGACTTGCAGAAATTTCAGGAATGGGATGCGCGCGGAGCGAACGCAGAAATCTACGTAGTGCGCTGCGTTAAGGGCGATGCGGCCGTGGCGATTTTGTATTCATCGCTGACTCCCGCGGAATTTAAGAATGTGGAACGCTGCGCGTGCGTGGGAGGAGAATCCGCGCGCGAACTGCTCGCGCTGATCCCGCCGCACACATGGAAACCAATTACGTTCGCGTCTCCCGCTTCAGATCGCATCCTGCCGACGTAATCTTGTCGAAGCCTCCTTGTTCATGGACGGAATTCCTCATTGTAGCGAGCGAGCTGTCCGTTTGAAGCCGTGCGGCTGGCGCGCGGCGAAATTGGCGGGGCGGTTGGGCGGAAGCGCAGTCTATAGGGCTCGGAGTTGCGCCGATGTATCTCGCGACGCTGTCCAGTCCATTCTGGAACCGGCTAAAAGCGCCTCTCATAATTCGCGTCCATCTTGAAGCCCTGCTCTAACAACGCCTTTGCCACACGGTCCAGCGTCAAGCGCGTATGGGCATAGAAAGTGGTGAACTCGTCGTGGTCGGCGTATATCACAAACTGTGATGGTTCCGGCACAAACAGAAAATCAATCCATTCGCTCAACGTCACGCGGAGCAGCTCTTCAATTTCCAGTCGGTCTGTCGCAGTGAGGCAGACACCGCGCTCGTATGTCGGAGGAATCGAATGGCTCGCAAGCATTCCAATAAAATCTCGTGGTTCGAACACAACCAGATCGATTGTAACGGAAGCCCCTATCAGGAGCTCAAGCGCATCGAGGATTGTTTTCACGAAGTGCTGCAAGTTTTTGAGCGGAGTTTCGAAGGTCAGCTGAAATTCCCATGGATTCATGCGGAAGTTTTCTAACGCGTCGCTGGCTTCGGATCTTGTCATGATGTCCTCCGTATCACCTCAATCCTCGGAGTCGGAGCCGGCGGCGACTTTCAGGACGGCGAGGAAGGCTTCCTGCGGAATGTCGACTTTGCCGACGCGCTTCATGCGCTTCTTGCCTTCCTTTTGGCGTTCGAGGAGTTTGCGTTTGCGCGAAATGTCACCGCCGTAGCATTTGGCGAGAACATTTTTGCGCAGGGCGCTGATGGTTTCGCGCGAAATGACGCGGCTGCCGATGGCGGCTTGAATGGGAACTTCGAATTGCTGGCGCGGGATTAATTTCCGCAGGCGTGTGACGAGTTCGCGGCCACGTTCATAGGATTGTTCGCGGTGGCAGATAAGCGTGAGCGCGTCGACGGGTTCGCCCCCGACGAGAACGTCGAGTTTGACCAAATCAGCTTCGCGATAGCCGGCGAGATGATAATCGAGTGAAGCGTAACCACGGGAGACGCTTTTGAGGCGATCGTAGAAATCGAGAACAATTTCATTCAGCGGCATTTCGTACGTGAGCATGACGCGCGTCGGCGATAGATATTCGAAATTCTTCTGCGTGCCGCGTTTTTCCTCGCAAAGAGCCAAAATCGCACCAACGGAGTCGTCCGAAGTGATAATCATGGCGGTGAGGATGGGTTCCTCGATACGCGCGATCTGCGCGGGCGGGGGGAACTTTGTTGGATTATCGACTTCGATGGTTTCATTCGCCGTGGTCGTAATGCGGTAACGCACGCTGGGGGCAGTGGTGATGAGGGCGATGCTGAATTCGCGCTCGAGACGCTCCTGCACGATTTCCATGTGAAGCAAGCCGAGAAAACCGCAGCGGAAACCGAAGCCCAGCGCGGCGGAATTCTCAGGCTCGTAAAAAAATGCCGCGTCATTGAGCTGAAGTTTGCCAAGCGCGTCACGCAGGAGTTCGTAGTCGCTTGCATTCACCGGATAAAGTCCGGCGAAGACCATTGGCTTGATGGCTTCGAAACCGGGAAGCGGCGCGGCA
>DASRQP010000380.1:0-3903 GCA_035696585.1 Candidatus Acidiferrales bacterium
GGAATAGCGCGTGGCTGTCGCGACAAGGTGTTCGGCAGCCGATTTCCCGATAGGCGCGCGACCGAGGTTCGTGTGCAGAACCACGCCCGTCGCGTTGATCACGCTTCGCAGTGACGCCGCCAGCTCCGCTTCAATCCGCGCGACAATTTGAGTTTCGATATCCGCGACGTTCACCGATACTGTTTCAACCGCCGCCTGTTCGCGCACATCAGCCAGCGCACGACGCGTAATTTCGACAGTGAATTCGCGGCCAGCCCGTCGGCACATTTCAGCAATCTTCGGCCGGTTCAACAGTTCGTCAACAGAAGGAATTTGCCGCAGAATGGCAGCTCGTTCTTCCCGCACACCCGAAGAGGATGAGGAAGTCATATTCCAGTCATTTCAACATACGCATCGCTGGGAAGCAACCGGACGCGTTTTGATACCCTTCCGACACCGGGTTTTAAGCAAGCGTTGACGTTGTGGCGATGTTAATTCTAGGATGATGAGGAGCCTTCCTTTCACTCATATGGCGTTTATCGCAAAGCTATGGCCACCACACCGGAAGAAGACCTCGTCCAACTCGAAAAAGATATTCGTGCTCTGAAGATCGAGTACGAGCAGTTTTTCGGCGGCGGCCGCAAGCGTCCGCCGACGGATACGCAGTGGCGCGTGGAGTCCCTCATCAAGCGCTATAGCGATCGCAGCGCTAAAATGAGCTATTCGCAGCGGTTTCGCTACACCAACATCGCGCAAACATTCGCAAAATATTGCGAAATTTGGCGCAAGAAGCTCAAAGAGCAGGAAGAAGGCACCACCCATCGCCATTTCGGCGCCGCGGCAAAAGCGATTGAAGCCCAGCGCGCCACGTCGGCAGGCCACGCAGAGCCGAAGCGCCCTGCCAAAGGCGAGCCTGCGTCACCATTTGCGATGTCCTTTTCCGACCCAGAGCACGAAACGAAGAAAATCGAGCAGCTTTACCAAAAACTAGTCGAGGTGCGGACGGCCACGGGCGAAAAAGGCGGAACGCCGAGCTTCGAAGATTTTGGGAAATTTGTCCGGCAGAAAACTCGTGAACTGAAGGGCAAGAAGCGCAATACCGAGGTCGAATACACCGTCAGTGTCGAGGACGGTCGCGTGAAACTAAAGGCCCGCGTCAGCGGCTGATTTTATTCACCTTCCTCTTTTCCATTCCCGCGCAACCGCATACACTGGTATGCCTTTTTCATCGTGGAGGGAAGTGTGGCAATTGAACGGGCCCTGATTAGCGTGTTTGATAAAGCCGGCGTCGTCGAATTTGCGCGCCAGCTTTCGCAACTGAAGATCGAAATTGTTTCGACGGGGGGTACGGCGCGGCTTTTGCGCGAAGCGGGCATCGCAGTGCGCGATGTTTCGGAGTTGACTGGCTGGCCCGAAATGCTCGGCGGGCGCGTTAAAACGCTTCATCCCAAGGTTCACGGAGGCATTCTGTTCCGGCGCGGCAGTGCGGATGACCGCAAAGAAACGGCTCAACACGCGATTTCCCCGATTGATATGGTCGTCGTGAATCTCTACCCTTTCTCCACAACGGCGAGCAACGCGGGCGTTACTGCGGAGGAGCTGATCGAGAATATCGATATCGGCGGTCCCACGATGATTCGCTCCGCCGCCAAGAATTTCGAAAGCGTCGCCGTGGTCACGGATTCGGCCGACTATCCTCGCGTGTTTGAAGAGCTGGCATCTGCTCGCGAAATCAGCCTCGGAACACGCCTCGAACTCGCGCGCAAGGCTTTTGCACTTACCGCGCGCTACGATGGAGAAATTGCAACTCAGCTCGAACGCCTGACGGCCGATCGCGAACTTCATTTGGCCGCCGCGCCGGAGCGCCTGCCCTTTCGCTTGCACTATGCCTTCGAGCGTCAGCAACCCATGCGCTACGGCGAAAATCCGCATCAGCAAGCAGCGTTATATGTTCCTGCGGGCCGTTCTCATCACGGATTTGCAGCTGCCCGCCAGCTTCAGGGGAAAGAGCTCTCCTACAACAATTTGGTGGATCTCGCTGCCGCGTGGTCGCTCGCTCAGGAATTCTCCTCCCCCGCAGCAATCATCATCAAGCACAACAATCCTTGCGGCGCTGCGGAACACAGCAATCTGGCGGAAGCATACCGGCGAGCGCTGGCATGCGATCCCGTTTCTGCCTTTGGCGGAGTGATTGCGTTCAACCGTTCCCTCGACGTGGAGACGGCCGAAGAAGTCGCAAAGCTTTTTGTCGAATGCATTGCGGCGCCGGGTTACGACGCGGCAGCGCGGGAAAAATTGGCCGCGAAGAAAAATCTGCGCTTGCTGGAAATGCCCGCCGAAAAATCTCGTGTAGAGCTCGAACTCAAACGCATTGACGATGCATTGCTGGTGCAAGAGCCCGACAATCGCGTCCTGAACGAATCCGAGCTGAAAGTTGTCACCGAACGCGTTCCAAGCGACGCCGAGCGTCACACCATGCGGTTCGCGTGGAAGGTTTGCAAGCACGTAAAATCCAACGCAATTGTTTTCGCTCGCGACGGCCAAACGCTGGGAGTCGGCGCTGGCCAGATGAGCCGCGTGGATTCCGTCAAAATTGCAGTTATGAAAGCGCAGCTGCCGCTTGCTGGAAGCGTCGTTGCATCCGATGCTTTTTTTCCGTTTCCTGACGGCGTGGAAGAAGCTGCGAAGGCAGGCGCGACGGCCGTTATTCAGCCCGGCGGTTCCGTTCGTGACCCGGAAGTTATCGCCGCGGCCAATCGTCTTGGAATCGCCATGGTTTTCACAGGCATCCGGCATTTCCGCCACTGACGTAAAGCCGTTGGCTCGCATCCAATCCAATTGGTATCGCGCGAATAGTAACAATTCGCGGGGGAAGGCTTTGACCCTCGCAGCGGCCTAGACCATAATGAAGGCGTATCCCGGAGCCCGCATGAAAATGCAACGAATCGGCACAATTCTCGCCATCGCGTTCTGCGCAACAGGCGCGGCCGCACAAATAGGTGCACCAGCGTCGCAAGCACCCAAATCTGCCGATGCCTCTCCATATTCGCAAACGGATCAATCGAAGCGCGCGGAAGCCTATACCGATTTCATGCTGGGTCATCTGGCAGAACAGCAGTTTGACGAGACCGGTAAATCCGAACTCGCCAGCCAGGCCATTGAGTATTACCAGAAGGCGCACGCGCTCGATTCCGACGCGGCCATCACGGAACGCCTTGCCGAAGTCTATGCCGCGTCCCAGCGTACCGACGAAGCGATTCGCCAGGCGAAGTCCGCTCTGGATCAGGATCCTGATAATCTGGCAGCGCATCGCCTGCTCGCGCGCATTTATATCCACAACCTGGGCGACGTGAACCCCGACAGCGGCCAGAAGGAAATGATCGCGCTCGCCGTCGAGCAATTGAAAGCTGTGCAACGGCTTGATCCGACGGACGTGGAATCGCAGCTTTGGTTGGCCCATCTTTATGGATTCCAAAATAAGCCTGAACAGACAGAGCAAGTGTTGCGCGGAATCCTGAGCCATTCAGCTGACAATGAAGGCGCACTGGAGCAACTCAGCCAGCTTTACTTGGACGAAGGACGCCCGCAGGATGCAATTTCTGTGCTAAAAAATGCCGCCAGCGGTTCGAACGGTGCCGCACTGTACGATCTTCTGGGAACAGCCTACGCCAAGTCGAATAATTTCCCTGGAGCCGAAGAGGCGTTTCAGCGCGCGGTCACTCTCGAACCGGATGAGGCCAGCCATCGTAAAGGTTTGGCGCAAGCCCTCCTCTCCGATCACAAATACGACCAGGCTCTCAGCCAGTACGAGCGCCTGGCGAAAATTGAGCCGGACAATCCAGAAAACTATCTGCGTATGTCGCAAGTCTATCGCCACCTCAATCAATTGGACAAATCCGAAAGCAATTTAATGCAGGCCAAGAA
>DASRQP010000381.1:0-4646 GCA_035696585.1 Candidatus Acidiferrales bacterium
CGCGCCGCCATCGCGCGTTCCAGAAGTGTTCGCGTCAATACGTGCTCGGACCCAGACACCGAGGTGACAATGATGTCCGGCTGGTCGAGCAGACTTTCGAAATTCGACCAGTCTCCCGCCTGGCCGCCCACGCGGCGCGCCAATTCCTCCGCGCGCGCAAGCGAACGATTCACCACGCGCAGTTCGCCAATGCCACGCAGCCGCAAATGCTCGACCACTTGCTCCGCCACCGCGCCCGCGCCAACGATTAACGCGCTGTGGCCTTTCAACTCTCCGAAAACGCGCTCCGCAAGTTTCACGCCCGCAAGCGCCACGGACATCGGTCGCGCGCCAATTTCCGTTTCCGCCCGCACGCGCTTTCCGACTTCGAGCGCGCCCTGGAACAGCCGGTTCAACACCGGACCCGTCGAGCCATTTTCGAGCGCGCGGTTATACGCCTCCCGGACTTGGCCGAGGATTTCCGCTTCACCAAGCAGCATCGAATCGATTCCCGAAGCCACACGAAAAAGATGCCGCACAGCCTCCGGCCCCGCGTGGCGATACAATCGCCCGTTCAATTCCGCGGGAGAAAGCTTGTGAAAATCCGTGAAGTACGAAACCATCGCCGAGGGCGCGGATTCGCTCGTCTCCGACGTAACGCCGTACAGCTCGCTGCGATTGCACGTCGACACAACCACCGCTTCCTCAATCACGCCCATACTGCAGAGCTCATTCGCGGCGCGCACCGCCTGCTCCGGCGTAAAAGCCACGCGCTCGCGTAGTTCGACCGGCGCGGTGCGATGGTTGCAGCCGATGAGTGCAATGGCCGCACGGCCTCGCGCGGCAGCGGAGTTGCGTTCGGAAATGGAATCAATCGTCATCAGAAATAGCGGTGAAAGTTCGTGAAATAAAGATTCACAATCGTGTAGCTGAACAGCACAACTGCGAAATTACACACGCAAACGAGCGCCGCGCGCGACCCACGCCATGCCGGCGCGCGAACAATCAGCAGATATATCGCGTATATCACTAGCACGATCAACGTCACGAGCACTTTCGGGTCGGCCATCGCGAAGCGATGAGCCAAACGGTGCTCCCAAACGAAGCCCAAAATGGTTCCAATGACCAGCGCGACGAGGCCGACCCACACGCTGGAAAGGCTCATTCGCTCCAGCACATCCAGCGCCGGAAATCGCCAGAAGGCGAGTCCCGGCTTCCCGTGCCGCAGCACTCGATTTTGTACCAGATAAATCAAACTGAGCAGAAATGAAATGGCAAACGCCGCATAGGCGAGAATCCCGATCGTGATGTGCAGCGCGAAGAGCGCTCCGTTCGCTTGCGGCGCGCGAATCACCGCAGTCGGCGCGACGCTCATGGCCACGGCCAGCCAAAAAATAACAAACGGAACCACCAGCGAGCCCACCGCGCGCTGCCGGTGAAACGTTTCAAGGCCCAGATACGTTACGCCAACAAGCCACGCGAAAAGCGACATCGAACCGTAAAGATCGTTATAGGGGATCGCGTGAATCACGCGCGAGCGTTCGAGCAGAGCGTAATAATGCGCCACGAGCGCGAGAATCAGCAGCAGAGTCGCGACGCGCCCGATCCAACGGCGGTCGCGATATAGATTCGCCGTATAGCCAATAAAGCTTGCCACGTACAGACCCAGCGCCGCAAAATCCATGGAAAGCTTCATCACAGACGGAAAGTCCTCGCACGCGCGCTACGCTGCAAACGCACGGCTAAGAAAAGAGCGCTTATGCAAAGCGGCATTCAGCAATCTTAGCGCCGATTCCACACCGCGACAAATCCTATGCGAGTCGTGCAGTGACTCAGTTTCCCGCTACCGCGTTTATCGGAAGTTAGGCCGGGACAGGACAATCGGCAACACCCACCTCACGGTGCGGCAGATTCGATGGTTCAGGTCTTATTCTTCGCGCCTGTTCCTTCTCCATTCCTCCAGCGTGGACATGTTTGGAAACAGTTTTACCCCTACGAAGAAATGAAGAAGCAAGCCGACTGCAATGACGGAAGGGATGCCGACAAACATGACTGTTTGCAGAGAATCGATCAAAACCTTCTGAGCGTGTAGAATGTACATGATTTGTCCGTGGTTGTTGAGGGGGTCAGTCTGAGTTAGCGTGGGGCGAGGAGAACCGTCACGGAAGGCGGCACCGAAGTAGTAGAAGGCCGCCACGCCGTCAATCCACACGACCAAGAAACAAACGGTATAAACCGCCCTGCTCGCCCTCTTCCATAGTGGGTCAGTCGGACCAGTCGCAACTGCTTCGGAGGCTGGTCTCGGTCGAAAATCAGCAACACCTATAGCTTCACATTCCTTTAGAAAATCTGATTTCGACAACTGGACGACTCTCAAAGCGCTCAGGACGCCAAAGGCTGCAATTCCCATGCCTGCCATGTGCCACGGTAGAAACCTTGGGTCTGATGGCGGCGCTAGCGGGACTGCGGCGAGGTCGAAGAAGGCAGCTAGCACAAGTATAGCAACTGCGAAAAGCATCCCTTTTGTTTTAGTGCCCGGCCAACGCCAGTTCGTGCTGCTCCGATGTCTCAGGGATAATGACGTTAGGATGGCTACCAGAACCGCTGTAGCCAGTAGTTCCTGCTTGACCGAAAGTGCGCTGCCCGCCATGAAAAGTGCCATCATGCACCCGTGGTACACGAACATCAGCTGGAAATCGAAGGAGTAGTCCTTCCATCGCTTCGGGTAGTCGAGGTTTGGCGCATCGAACAGTGCCATGGCTTTCTCGCAGCCTACCACTCAGACCGATGATCAAACCCGATTCTTCGCAGCGATTTTCATGATTGCACAACCCACCCGCTCAACGCTCTCACCATTGACTATATCGAGTGACCATGGTAGTCTTGATCAGTCCAATACATCATGACCCCACCCAAGAAAAAACCCATCCGCGAGGTCGCCATTTCCACCTTTAAGGCCAAGTGTCTTTCGCTCCTTGGCGAAGTAAATAAGGCACGCGTCCCCATTCGCGTGACCAAGCGCGGCAAGCCCATCGCTGACGTCTTTCCCCCATCGCCGGACCTCGAACAGCGCGATTGGATGGGCTCAATGTCTGACGTCATTGAAATCACCGGCGACATAGTTTCTCCCGTGATCGATATTCAGGACATTGAGGCGCTCCGCAATTGAAACTTTTGCTGGATACCCACATATGGCTCTGGAGCCTGGCCGAACCGGCCCGCCTGTCGCGCCAAGTCCGGCGCGAGTTGAAAGATGCCAACAACGAGCTGTGGCTGTCTCCTGTCAGCACGTGGGAAGCCCTGCTCCTGCATGCTAAGGGACGCATCCGTTTGAGCGGCAATACCCAAGACTGGGTGTCAAACGCAACCATGCACATGCGCGAAGCGCCCTTGACCCACGAAATTGTTGTCGCGGCGCAGGAACTCCCGCTTCCGAATCCGGACCCTGCGGATCGATTTTTGGCCGCTACGGCCGAAGTGCTTGGTCTTACGCTTGTGACCGCGGATCAACGCTTACTGGGCCTCGGAAAAATAGCCACTCTCGCGAACCGTTAGACAACCAGCTTGAACCACCTCTAGCTCGCCACGCGAATCCGCAGTCGTCACCAGGATGGGCGCTTCTGCTAAGATATTCAGGACGATTGCTCAACATGACCTCTGCCAGCGCATCCTCGACCAAGAAAGAAATCTTCCTGCATGCCGCGCGCGGCGAACGGCCAGAGCGCGTTCCCACGTGGATCATGCGCCAGGCTGGACGCTACTTGCCGGGCTACCAAAAAATCCGCCGCAAGCATTCGTTTCTCGAAGTGGCGAAGACGCCGGAGCTTGCCGCGGAAATCTCTCTCGAGCCGTATCATCTGCTCGACGTCGATGCCATCATCGTTTTCTCCGACATTTTGATCGTCGCGGAAGCCATGGGCGTGCCGCTCGAAATCAATGACGACGGGCCACGTTTGGGGAATCTCTTGCGCGACTGGAAAGCGGTTGAGTCGCTCAAGGAGTTTGATCCCGAGCGCGAAACTCAATTCGTGGGCGGCGCCATTCGTGCGATCGCGCGCGCCGCCGGACCCGATGTTCCGGTCCTCGGCTTCGCGGCCGCGCCCTGGACGCTCGCCTGCTATTTGGTCGAAGGCAGAACGCGAGGCGAGCTTTCGACGATCAAGCGCATGATGTACACGGAGCCCGCGCTGCTCCACGCGCTGCTCGAAAAAATCGCCCATGCCACGTCGCTCTATCTAAGAATGCAGCTTGCCGCCGGCGCCACTGCCGTGCAGATTTTCGATACATGGGCGGGAGAACTTTCCGCGCACGACTACGAAGTGTTCGAACTGCGCGCAACCCAAAAACTGATCGAGGAACTGAACGCGGGCGCGGCGCCCGTGATACTGTACGCCAAGAACGGCACGCACTTGCTCTCTGGCCTGGCGCGGACCGGCGCGACCGTGCTCAGCGTTGACTGGCGCACCGATCTTGCCGAAGCACGCAGGAAGATCGGAGCAAAAATAGCGCTCCAAGGCAACGTAGATCCCGCGATGCTTTTGAGCACGGAAGAAAATGTTGAGTGGGCCGTGCGCGAAGCGATCACGAAAACCAATGGCACAGGACACATTTTGAATCTGGGCCACGGAATTTTGCCCACGACATCGGTCGCGAACGCCCAGGCCTTT
>DASRQP010000382.1:0-11588 GCA_035696585.1 Candidatus Acidiferrales bacterium
CAGCTAAACTACAATACCAATTTCGCGAAGGGATATGACGGAGCAACTGACTCGATGGGCAATCTCTTGCCGGGCCACAACCCACCGACGTTTGCTAACTTGGGTTTTCCGGGTGAGCAGTCCCTGCCGATTTTCAACGCAGCGTTTGCTGGCGAGCCAGCCGGTGCAACTGGGCAACCTTTCATTGATTATGGACCTAAGGGAGGATTCCTCACTCTCGTTCAGCAGGGCCAGGCGGGGCAGGCCGCTTCGCAACTTGCGAAGCCGTTTGGCAATGCACCATACATTTGCAACCTAGTTGGTTCGTCGATCAGCAACTGCGCCACGCAATTCGGTTTCACTTCTCCAGGCACCTATCCGCTTAATTTCTTTCAAACCAATCCTTATGCAGCTTCTTGTGACGGCTGCTCAACCCAAAGCTACATGACGGCCGGCGGATACGGGAATTACCACGCTCTCTTGGTGGACTTCCGCGAGAGGCCGTGGCACGGCATGCAGTTTGATGTGAATTACACGTGGAGCCATACGCTGGGATTGCAGCCGGACAATCAATGGCTGGGCACGGTTCCTGAATTCACGATCCGTAATTTGCGGCTGGGATATGGCCCGACGCTTTTTGACTTGCGTCAGGTCATCCATGCCAGCGGCACCTATGACTTGCCCTTTGGAAACGGAAAAGCGTTCCTGAACCACACAGGCTTCCTCGATCGGATCGTTGGTGGCTGGACGTTAGGGACAATTTTCACGTATGAGACTGGCTTCCCATTCCAGTTGGCCGGCGGATACAACACCTTCAACGACTACGGGGATGGAGGGTTGCTCCTCAGCGGCGTCACGCGGTCTCAGTTGCAACACGCAACGGGCGTATATACTGCTCCAGGCAGCAACTGCGGTGGTCCGTGTGCATTCAAGTGGGGCTTCAACCCGTCACTTCTGCAGGCTGTGAATGGTATTACGCCTCCGGCCAACTGCAACAGTTCCCTCACAGGCGCATGTCAGAACACGGTTCCGGGCACGTTCACCGGCGACCCCTGGCTCTACGGTCCGCACCTTTGGAACGACGACATGTCGGTGACGAAGCTTATTCCAATTACCGAACGCGTTCACTTTATCTTTCAGGGTGAATTCTTGAATGTGTTCAATCATCCGAACTGGGCCAACCCGAACGGGAACATTTCGTCCAGCTCCTTCGGGCAGGAGGGCCTGAGCGGTGAGAACGGTCCTCGCCAGATTGAATTCCGTGCGAGGCTCGATTTTTAAGCTTTTCGCTTTGTAAATCTGCTCGCTGTGCATCCACTGGGCGATAGCATCCAGTGGATGCATGGGAGCTTTCGCAAGTGAAGTTCTAGCTCAGCTGCATCAGCTCTCTTTTTCGCTGCTCGCGACCGCAAAGGTATAAACGTGAAAGCGAAGGCCTTTGTCCCTATCGTTCGCCGCAGGCTACTCTTGAACGGTCTCAGTTGTTTTTCTCGCAGTAAACAAAAATGACTTCCGTCCTGGCCCTGGCCGTCCCGTCACGCCTCGTAAAACTCGCACCTGTTGATTGGATCATCATCGCTTTCTATTTCGCACTCGTCCTGGCCATTGGGTTTTACCTGAAGCGGCGTTCAAGCACGGGCGAGGATTTCTTCCTCGCAGGCCGCGAAATGACGGCGTGGATCGCCGGCCTCAGTTTCCTCTCCGCGAATCTGGGCGCGCTCGAGTTGATGGGCTGGGCTTCTTCGGCCTACGAATACGGCATTTTAGCGACTCACGCTTACTGGATTGCCGCGATTCCCGCGATGCTCTTCCTCGGCGTCTTCATGATGCCGTTCTACTACATTTCCAAGACGCATTCCGTTCCCGGATATCTGAAACTGCGCTTCGGCGAATCGAGTCGCAGTCTGTCCGCGATTTCCTTTGCTTTTATGACCGTGCTGATGAGCGGCATAAACATGTATTCCATGGCGCTGGTGCTCAAGATTGTCTTGGGCTGGAACATGAACTTCAGCATCTGGGTTTCAGCAGTTACCGTCGGGATTTACGTGGCCCTCGGCGGCCTGCGCTCGGCGATTTTCAACGAAGTACTCCAGTTTGTCCTGATTTGGGCAGGCGCGCTCCTGATTCCCATTCTCGGATTAATTGAAGCCGGTGGATGGGGCCCGCTGAAAGCGCAAATCATTCACAACACATCCGTGGAATATGTTCACCTGTGGCGTTACCTGGGCTCTTTCAGCACTAACCCCGAGGGAATTCACTGGACCGGCGTACTTTTCGGCCAGGGACTCGTGATCTCGTTTGGTTACTGGACCACGGATTTCCTCGTAGTGCAGCGATTGCTGGCTGCGAAGGATCTGCGGGCAGCGAAGATGGCGCCGATCATCGGCGCGGCGTTCAAGATGTTCGTTCCGTTCATCGTTATCTTGCCTGGCTTACTTGCTCTGGCTGTTCTGCCGTTTAAGCTGACGGGAGCAAGCGTGGCGGCTGCGACCGGAGGGCACAGCTACAATGAAGTGCTGCCCTTGATGCTCGCTCGTTACTGCGGCCCGGGTCTCCTGGGCCTCGGGGTGACAGCGCTGATTGCCGGATTCATGTCCGGCATGGCGGGAAACGTGAGCGCCTTCTCCACGGTTTGGACGTACGACATCTATCGCGCGCTAATTAAGAAAGACGCATCGGACGCGCACTACGTCTCGATGGGGCGTTGGTGCACGATCCTGGGAGTCTTGATCAGCATCGGTACAGCGTACTTCGTAATGCAGTTCTTCAGCATCATGGATTACGTACAGGCTCTCTTCAGCATATTCATCGCGCCGCTATTCGGCACCGTGATTCTCGGCATGCTCTGGAAACGCTGCACCTCGGCGGGCGGCTTCTGGGGCTTGCTCACGGGCACCGTGTCCGCGGCGGCGATGTTCGCATGGATTGAAGTGAATCCTGCGGCCGTTCGCTACGTCGCGCTTTCCAGTCACGCCAGTCCCATGGCCGCGGACATGTACCGCGCCCTCTGGTCCTGGATCGTTTGCGTTGTAGTCACAATTGCGGTCAGCCTGTTCACCCGCCCCAAACCTGTAGCAGCGCTGAGCGGCTTGGTCTACGGCGAGACCGACATACCTTCGGAAGGCAACGTGGCGTTTTATCATCGGCCCGCATTCTGGGCCGTGATCGTCGGGGTCGTCTTCGTGGCCTTGAACATCATTTTCTGGTGAGGCGATGGAATCGAAGGATTCAATTTCGATCTGGTTCTTTATCGGAATGTCGTTGCTTGTAAATGGAGTTCTGATTCTGGGGGCGGGAATTTATGACTTTTTCCATCCGCCTGCGCATCCAGTCATTCTTTTTCGCCTGCACGCCAGCATCTGGTGGGGCGCGCTGATGCTGATCCTGGGTGTATTTTATTGTTATCGCTTTTTGCCGCGCGGCGCGTCGCGAAAATAGCGAACGAGCCGAAGAAGCGATGCGCGACCGCTGTGTGAAAAGAGTCCAGGCAGCGTCGTTTTCTTGACACCGGACATGCGTTGTTCTATACCTTGTCATTCAAGAAAACGTTTTCTCGGATTTTAAGCGGCATCGAATGTATTGATTAGACCAATAGGCGAGGTGGATTTCCATGAGCTCTCGGAAGGGGATTTCACGGCGGCAATTCGTCTCTGGAGCGCTTTCGGCGGCGGCGGTCGCCTGTGTGCCCAGAGTTGTCTCGGCTGGCGCGCCTGGAGCCTTCGCGGACCTTCTCCAAGCCCCGGCGCGTCCCCGCTTCGGCCAGGAGCGCATCGACTTCCTTGTCCGTCCCTTTCCCCTGGAGCAGGTGCGGCTGCTCGACGGCCCATTCCTGCAAGCCGCCAAGACCAACCAGGAATATCTGAATTCTCTCCCCGAAGATCGCCTGGTCCACAATTTTCGAGTCACTGCCGGGCTGCCAAGTTCAGCAGAACCTCTAGGTGGCTGGGAAGCCCCCAACGTTGAGCTCCGCGGGCATTTCACAGGTCATTTTCTCTCGGCGGTTGGGTTGACGTACGCGAGCACCGGCGACGCAGCCCTGAAGGCCAAGGGTGACGCCATTGTCGCTGACCTGGCGAAGTGCCAGGAAAAGTTTGGCAACGGATACCTCAGTGCGTTCCCAGACAGCTTCTTCGACCGTCTCCGTGACGGCAATGGCGTCTGGGCCCCGTTTTACACCCTGCACAAGATCATGGCGGGGAACCTTGACATGTACACCTACTGCCATAACGAGCAGGCCCTGGCCGTGGCGGAAGGCATGGCCCGTTGGATAGGTCACTGGACCACTGGGATCAGCGACGCGCACATGCAGCGCATACTCCTAACCGAATTCGGTGGAATGAACGAAGTCCTCTTCAACCTTGCCGCTGTCACCGGCAAGGGTCAATATTTTGGGATCGCGCGCCGCTTCGAGAAACCCGCCTTCTTCGATCCCCTCGCCGGCCATCGGGACGAGCTCAAGGGACTTCACGTCAACACCCATATTCCGCAAGTGATCGGGGCCGCTCGCCGTTACGAACTGACCGGCGAACCCCACTACCACGAAATAGCGAAATACTTCTGGGACGAAGTCACCGAAGAGCGCAGTTACGCGACCGGTGGCACAAGCAACGGAGAAGGCTGGCGCACCGATCCCGGCGATTTGTCCACCGAGCTGAGCGTCTCCTCCGAGGAATGCTGCTGCGGATACAACATGCTGAAGTTGACGCGGCATCTTCACCAGTGGACCGCCGATCCGCGTTATATGGACTATTACGAGCGGACACTCTTCAACTCCCGTCTTGGCACCCAGCACCCCGACGACGGCTCAAAGATGTACTATCTCCCGCTCGAAACCGGATACTGGAAGTTTTTTAACTCAAAATTCAATTCCTTCTGGTGTTGCACGGGAACGGGTGCCGAAGAGTTTTCGAAATTCGGCGATTCGATTTACTTCCGCAACGATCACGCCGCATTTGTGAACCTGTTCATCGCCTCGGAAGTTCACTGGCCGGAAAAGGGGCTCACCATTCGTCAGGATACGCATTTCCCGGAACAAGAAGGCACAAGCCTCACCGTGAAGGCAAACGCCCCAGTGGCGGCTGGCATCAACATACGTATACCAAGTTGGGCCGATGGAGGTTCCGCCACGTTGAATGGCCAATCTCTGCCTTCATTCGCCAGCCCCGGAAGCTACTTGGAAATCAACCGCACGTGGGCGGATGGCGACCGGCTCGAAGTAAAGCTCCCAATGCGCCTCCACGCCGAAGGATTGCTCGGCGACCCAACGCAGCAGGCAGTGTTGTACGGGCCGATTGTGCTGGCTGGCCGCCTGGGCAAGGACGGGCTTACAGAGCAGATGCAGTATGACCGCGACACTGGCCCAACCGATCTCGCGCCTCGTGGCAGGCCCGAGGGCACGATGGCCGTTGACCTGAAGTGGAACGACAATGTTGAATCTGCTCAGTGGGTGGAACCGGTGAAAGGTCAGCCGCTCACTTTCCAATCTGTCGGGCAGGGAAGCGCTGCGACTACGCTGATCCCCTTGCATCGCGTCTACGGCGAGAGGTATGGTGTGTACTGGAAGGTTAACAAATCAGGGCCGAGAATGGGCTGATTAAGCGTCCGTCCTTCCATTTCCTTTTTCGGAGAGCAACGTTGAGCATTCATGAGGTCGCCAGGCGCGCAAAAGTTTCCATCGCCACGGTTTCGCGCACCATAAACGGGGTTTCTACCGTTACTCCTCAACTTTCCAGGCGTGTTTGGCGCGTAATCGAGGAACTCGGTTATTATCCGAATACGCAGGCGCGCTCGCTGGTTTCCGGCCGCAGCCGCATTTTCGGTTTGATCGTTTCAGAGATTACCAACCCGTTCTTCCCTGAAATCATTCAGGGATTCGAAGACATCGCCGTTCAGAACAACTACGAAATCCTCACCACTTCCACGGTCCACGATCCCAAGCGAATCGCGCTTTCCGTTCGTCGGATGATCGAGCGCCGCGTCGAAGGCGTTGCCATCGTAACGTTCGGCATGGAAGAGGCGCTCTTCGACGATTTGAAAACTCGAAAAATCCCCCTCGTCTTCATCGACGTCGGGCCGCCGCTTCCTCGCATCAGCAATATTCGCATCGACTATCAGCATGGCATTCGCGAGGCTGTTCAGCATCTCGCGGCGCTTTGTCACGAACGCATCGCGTTTATTTCCGGTCCGCTGATATTGAAGTCGGCCATGGCTCGACAGCGCGCTTTCATCGAATCCATGGAAGAAATCGGCCTTGCGGTTGATCCGAATCACCTGATTGAGGGCGATCACACCATGGAGGGCGGCATAAAGGCGCTGAAAAAAATATTGCAGTTTCCCAAACGCCCCACGGCCGTGATTTGCTCGAACGACATGACCGCCATCGGAGTGATGCGCCAGAGTTACGAAGAAGGTGTTCACATCCCGCGCGATTTGTCTCTTATAGGTTTCGACGACATTCGTCTCGCTCAATTCATGATTCCGCCGCTCACATCCGTAAAAATGTCACAAACAGAAATCGCCAGGATGGCTTTCAACGCACTTCTTTCCGAAGTGCAACGGGACATTCCGTCGCCGGACGGCACCGAATACGTCTTGCGGACCAGTTTGGCCCTGCGCGATTCGACGGCGATGGCGCCGGCAGGCGCTCGGAAGAAGGTAGCTATTCTCAAGAAGTCGGCGGATTAGGGCCCCGCATGCTGCTTGAAAGTCTCCGGCGCGAAGTGCTCGAAGCCAATCTCGAATTGGTTCGCCGGGGCTTGGTGCTTTACACTTTTGGCAATGCCAGCGGAGTGGATCGCGACAAGGGTTTGGTTGTCATCAAGCCCAGCGGCGTTCCGTACGAAAAACTGAGAGCCGAGGATCTGGTCGTCACCGATTTATCCGGGAAAATCGTCGAAGGGAAATTTCGGCCGTCTTCCGACCTGCCCACTCACGTGGAACTTTACAGGAACTTTTCCGGCATCGGCGGTGTCACTCATACGCACTCTGAATTTGCGACCGCCTGGGCACAGGCTGGCCGTCCGATTCCGTGTCTGGGAACAACGCATGCCGATTATTTTCGCGGATCTGTCCCCGTGACTTCGGATCTTACAGCGCAAGAGATCGCGGGCGATTACGAGAAAAATACCGGCACGGCAATTTGCCGGACGTTTGAAAAACTGGATCCAGCTGACATTCCCGGCGTTCTCGTATGCGGCCATGGACCGTTTTGCTGGGGAGCAACCCCAACAACCGCGGCGCACAATTCCGTTATTCTTGAAGCGTTGGCTCGAATGGCCTATTACACGGCCGGACTCGTTCACGAACTGAAGCCCTTGTCGTCTTCGCTTCATGACAAGCATTACTCGCGCAAGCATGGAAGCGCGGCGTACTACGGGCAACCGCCCGACAAAACATGATTTCTGAATCGCGGCTTGCGGTTTTTTGCTTCTATTAAATAAAGAGGTGTCGCTCAATTCTCTACAAGCGGCCGCGTAATTGAGTTGAACAGTGAAGAGCCGGCAATCGAGTTTCTCCGTTCCCCGAGGCGATGAATGTCTACAAACAAAAAAATGACGATGGGTCTGATCGTAGGGAACCGGGGCTTTTTTCCCGGCCACCTTGCCGAATCCGGCCGCAAAGAAATGATTTGCACCCTGCAAAGTGCCGGCATGGACGTGATCGCGCTCACGCCAGAACAAAGCCGATACGGCGCCGTCGAAACCTACGACGAAGCAATGCGCTGCGCTGAATTATTCAAAGCTCACAGCGAACACATTGACGGCGTCATCGTCACTCTGCCGAATTTTGGAGACGAGCGCGCAATTGCCGACACACTGCGTCTTTCAACTCTGCGCGTTCCCGTTCTGGTTCAAGCCACTCCCGATACGCCTTCGAAAATGTCCATTTCGTCTCGGCGCGACAGTTTCTGCGGCAAAATGTCCGCCTGCAATAATCTGATGCAGTACGGCATCCCGTATTCCCTTACTTCCTCGCACACCGTCGCGCCTGACTCTGCAGAATTCAAAAAAGACCTGGACTGGTTCGCCGGTGTTTGCCGCGTGGTAAAGGGTCTAAAGAATCTCCGCATCGGCAGTATTGGCGCACGCCCCACGGCGTTTAACACCGTCCGTTACAGCGAAAAAATTCTCGAGTCGCAGGGCATCTCCGTCGAAACCCTCGATCTCTCCGAAGTGATCGGCCGCATCCAGCGCATGAAAGACACGGACGATGCCGCGCAAGCGAAACTCCAATCCATCGAAAAGTACGTCTCCACGAACGACGTGCCCAAAGCCGCCCTCTTGAAAATGGCTAAATTGGGAACCGTGATTGACCAATGGATGAAGCAGACGCACGTCACCATCAGCGCCATCCAGTGCTGGACTTCGATCGAGGAAAATCTTGGCGTCGTTCCTTGCACCGTGATGAGCATGATGAGCGACGATCTCATGTCCAGCGCCTGCGAAGTGGATATTTGCGGAGTTCTCAGCATGCATGCGCTGCGACTCGCATCCGAAACACCCAGCGCCTTGCTCGACTGGAACAACAATTACGGCGACAATCCCGACAAGGCCGTCTGCTTTCACTGCAGCAATCTGCCGAAGCAGTTTCTGAAAACCGTAAAAATGGATTACCAGGCCATCATCGCCGGCACCGTGGGCAAGGAGAATACGTTTGGCACCTGCGTCGGTTTGGTCAAGCCTGGCAAGATGACTTTCGCTCGCTTCTCCACGGACGATCGCGCAGGTTATGTTCGCGGCTATCTCGGCGGAGGCACGTTTACCGACGATCCGCTCGAGACCTTCGGCGGCGCGGGCGTCGTTGAGATTCCGAGAATGCAGAAGTTGCTGCGCTACATCTGCGAAAATGGTTTTGAACATCACGTCGCGGCGAATTTTTCTTGCGTCGCTGGCGCCGTTCACGAAGCGGCCACGCGTTACTTCGGGTGGCAAACCTACTGGCACGGAAATTAAGGGCGGGAACAGCAATCGATGGCCATCGTTGCAGGCGTTGATTTCGGCACTTTGAGCGTCCGCGTTTCCATCGTGGATAGCGAGAAGGGGATGCTCGCTTCCGCGGTCGCCGAATATCCTCTGCACCGCAAGCGCGAAGATCCCGAGCTGGCAACGCAGTCTCACGAAGATCACATGCGCGCTCTCGTTTCCGCCACGCGCGATGCTGTGAAACAGGCGGGCATCTCCGGTGACACCATAGAGTCGATTGCCCTCGACACCACGGGTTCTTCCGTCATCCCCGTTGGCCGCGACATGACTCCTCTCGGCGAGTATTACCTTTGGTGCGACCACCGCGCAAAATCCGAAGCAGCCGAAATCACCGAAATGGCTCACCGCGAAAATCTCGAGGCCATTCGCTGGTGCGGCGGCGTTTATTCTTCGGAGTGGGGATTCGCCAAGCTCCTTCACTGGCTCCGCCACAATCCCGCAAAACGTGGCCAGTTCGCCAGCGCATTTGAACACTGCGACATGGTGGCCGCCACATTGTGCGGTGTCACGGACCCGCGCAAGGCCAAGCGCAGCATTTGCGCCATGGGCCACAAATGGCTCTGGCATGCGGACCTCGGCGGCCTGCCATCCGAGGAGTTTCTAGTCAAGATCGATCCTCTGCCCGCGGGCGTGCGCGAAAAGCTAGAAGGTTCGTATGAAACCTCCGACAAAATCGCGGGCAAGTTATCGCCAGCATGGGCTGAAAAGCTGGGCTTGCGCCCGGGCATTCCGATTCCCGTAGGCGCGTTCGACGCCCACTGGGACGCGATTGGCGCTGGTGCCCTCGAAAAAGACATCGTGAACGTGGTTGGCACGTCCACGTGCATCATCGGAATCACGAAGCAGACTCAGCTTGTGCCGGGTGTTTGCGGAGTGGTGAATGGCAGCGTGCATCCTTCGTACACCGGCATCGAAGCGGGACTTTCCGCGACGGGCGACATTTTCGAAGCCATCGCTCGCCGCGCAAACACTTCCATCTCGGAATTAAGCCGCGGCCTCGATAAATATTCCGCCGGTCAAACCGGTCTTCTGCGCATGACCTGGGACAACGGTGACCGCACGGTCTTGGTGAACGCGAATCTCCGAGGCATGACGCTCGGCTGGAATTTGCAGCACACTGCGCAGGACGAATTGTTCGCTGCCATTGAGGGAACCGCGTTTCACACTCGCGTCATACTCGACCGCATGGCCGAGCACGCTGTGCGCATCGAACGCGTGATCAATTCGGGTGGCATTCCGCAGAATAATCCTGTGCTGAATCAAGTCTATGCCAACGTCCTTCGTAGGCCTGTGCTTGTGCCCAGCCGCAAGGTCACCAGTCTTGGTTCTGCGATCTTCGCGTTCCTCGCCGCCGGAACTTTCAAGACAGTTGAAGAAGCTCAGCAAAAAATCTGCCCGCCTCACGTGGTTTACAAGCCTCAGGAAGAAACGCAAAACGTTTACAACGATTTGTACGGTCTTTACCGGCGCTTGTATTTCGATTTCGGCAGAGCAGGGAAGGATTCCACTTTCGGCGATGTGCTGCCCGCGCTGATCCGCATTGCCAAGGAACAAACCACCGGCGCGGAAGAGAATTCGCAGGTGCAATCCCAGTCGCTAAAAGCCTGATGTCGCGAGTTCAGCCGCATTTCTTCAGAGAATTGGTTTCGCAGAATTGAGAAATCTCGGCAGTTTTCCTGACGTGCCAGTTTCAGTTGGAATTATAATTGTGTAGAAGCATGTTCTCGACTCGAAGTTACATCCGCATAAGGACGGCAATCATCCTTGCGAGAATTTGAAAATTGAATCGCACAAAAACGCAAATCTCCTGCCGCGGACTTCTATTTGACATGGACGGCGTGTTGCTCGACTCCACTCCTGCGGTCGCGCGTGTCTGGCATGGGTGGGCCGTCGAGCACGGTTTCGATCCGCGGGAAGTTGTGCGCGCCGCGCACGGACGCCCGAGCATTTCGACGATTCGCGATTATCTGCCGAATTCCGATCACCACGCCGAGAATCGCGAGGTCGAAAGAAGGGAACTCGCCGATTTGGACGGTATCGTACCTTGGCCCGGCGCGATTGAACTGCTGCGTTCGCTCCCCATCAATCAATGGGCGATCGTAACTTCCTGCACGCGCCCGCTGGCCGAAGCGCGGCTGATTGCTGGCGGCCTCCCGCGTCCGAAGTTTTTCATTTCCTCAGACGACATCGAGAATGGAAAGCCTGCTCCCGATCCCTATCTCAAAGGCGCGCAATTGCTGGGACTGAATCCCGCGGACTGCATCGTCGTCGAAGACGTCCCCGCAGGCGTCCGCTCGGGAAAGGCCGCCGGATGCAAGGTGATCGCCTTGTGTACAACAATGCCTGAAGCTGATCTGCGAAATTCTGGTGCCGACTGGCTGGCGCAAAATTGCGCCGCGATTGCGGTGATTGCGGCGCAAGCCACAAACGGCCAGATCACCCTTGCCGTTGAAGAAATCGAACCAGGCGTGCCGCGAAATTAAAATACCCGCAATTAACCTCGCAATGTCATCACCGAAACTGAGTGCGCGGCGAAAGTCTCGCGGAAATTCCGGCCGGCTCCTGAAAACGATTTGCGTTTCGCCGTCACTTGATTTGGATTCGCAAATGTGTTCGTGGCGTCGAGTG
>DASRQP010000383.1:0-25406 GCA_035696585.1 Candidatus Acidiferrales bacterium
ACGTCAGCAAAGAATCCGGTATCGCGAAATCTCTGGCCAAGGCGTGGGGAGTCGTAGCTTGCGACATCAACAATGATGGCTTGATGGACCTCTTCGTATCGAACGATACGGTCGCAAATTTTCTTTTTGCCAATCAAGGCAAGGGGCGCTTCTCGGAAATTGGTTTGCTGGCGGGCGTGGGATACAACAGCTTCGGCCGGGCGCGCTCGGGGATGGGCGTGGACGCCGCCGATTACGACCAGGACGGCTGGATCGATCTGTTTGTGTCCAACGTGGATCACGAAATGTTTTCGCTCTATCACAATAATAAAGATGAGACGTTCTCCGATCTCGCATCCTCCGACGGAATCGGCTCAACTACCATGTTGATGAGCGGCTGGGGGCTGAAGTTTTTTGATTACGATAATGATGGCGAGCTCGATCTGCTGCTCTGCGATGGCCATCCCGATATTGCGGTCGAAAAACATATGCAGAACGTGGAATATCGAGAGCCGATGCTGCTGTTTCGCAACACAGGCCGCGGCTTCGCAAACGTAAGCAAGCAGAGTGGCCCGATTTTCTCGGAACCTATCGCCGGCCGCGGCATGGCGCTCGGCGACTTCGACAACGACGGCTCAGTGGATGTTTTGGTCGCGGTCAACAATGCCGCGCCAATTCTTCTGCGGAATAATACAGGACGGCAAAATCACTGGCTGGGCGTTCGATTGGTGGGGCGAAAATCGAATATTGACGCCATCGGCGCGAAAGTCACGTATCAGTCTGGCGATTTCAAGCGGCATCGCTTCAAAGTGGGCGGCGGGAGTTATCTTTCGTCGCACGATCCGCGCGTCGTTCTGGGAATTGGCCAGCGGTCGAAAATTGACTCGCTCGAAGTGAAGTGGCCGGGGCCGGGAGGCGCAACCGAGCGGTTCACGAATCTTCCCATCGACCGTTACATTACAATCGTCGAAGGCCAGGGAAAATGGACTTAAGATTTGGCGCTACTGCTGGCCCGGATCCTGCGGCCCGTTGGGCGGCGCTTTTTTCTCCGCCTCGTGTTGAAGAGCTATTTCGCGTTGCGCGTCTTGCTGGCGGCCCGTCCGCGCATAGGCAATCGCGAGTTGGTAATGACCGGCGGGATCCTCGGGCACCATCTTGACGTATTTTTCGAGCGGCGAAATTGCGTCGGAATTTTTCCCGGCAGCATTCAACGACAAGCCGAGTCCAAGGTAAGCCTCCGAAAAACCGGCATCCAGTTTCGCGGCGCGGGAAAAATGATCAATCGCCTCGTCCCATTGCTGCGCCTGCCGCGCTAGATCTCCGAGCATGAATTCTGCCGAGGCCGCGCCGGGATCGATCTGCAACTCCGCTTCAAATTCTTTCTTCGCGTCTTCAGCGGTGGTGGCTGTCGCGGGTTCCGCCAGAATAATCCGGCCCAGACGGTAATGAATTCCAAGCTGACCGGGGTATTTTTCAAGGATTTTGCGATATTCAGCGGCCGCCTCGTCCAGTTTCCCGTGCGATTCAAGGCCTTCGGCGTCAAGTTCCTGGGCTTCCGCCGAGGTCGGAGCTGTCGCGGCGAGCTCTTGCGCGGCTCGCGACGCGAGTTCGGAGTAAAAATGCGTTGCGGTGTACAGAACTTTGGGATCGCGCGGGAATTCGCGGCGCAGCAATACCAACGCGTCAACGATGGCGTCTTCTTGATAGATGCTCATTCCGCATTGGGCCGTGGCCATCTCCACGTCATAGCGCATTTTTTTTGCGACGATATGCGGGATTGCTTTCCGCAGGACCGGCAGGGCTTCGCTACAAAGACCCTGCTCAGCGAGTTGCAGGCCTCGTTGAGCGGAGGCGGTTGCATCGGATGTCGCGGGCTTCTTCGAGGTTTGCGCGACAGAGCAGTTCGCAAGCAATCCGACCGCAAGAGCCGCGGCTAAAGTTATTTTCACACTTTTATTCGCCGCGCTGACGCGTGTTTGGGAGAAATATCGCATAGCCGATTATACCGCTAGAATGTGACCTGAATCGGACGACCTTCGAAGACAATCTGCCGCGTTGTTTGCTCGAGCTTCACTTCGATTTGCCGACGCGCTGGCGGCAACATGCGCGAGCCTTCGGCAAGATGGAGCGACAGCACGCGCCGCGAATCATTCCACGCCATTTTGATTCCCATCCAATCGCCCTTGCGGTAGTTGAAAGACTTGCCGTCGTCTTCGTAGAGGAGAAACGAGCCATCCGCTCCGGGATATATCGTGACGGAGAGCGGCGCATCCACTTTCTCACTTGTATATTGCTTCACGGGACCCAGCGGCAAGATGGCTCCCGCGCGAACGAACAGCGGCATCGTTTCCAAATCCACGTCGCGCTGTATTTCGCGGCCGCCTTCGGCGCGCTCGCCAGTCCAGAAATCGTACCAACTCCCGCGAGGCAGATAGACGCGCCGCGAAGTCGCGCCTTTTTCAAATACCGGTGCGACCAATACGTCGCGGCCCCACAAATATTCATCGTCACGCGCGATCGCAACGGGGTCATCCGGATAATGCAGCCAAAGCGCGCGCATGATCGGCATGCCTGTGGCCGCGCATTCCCTTACCGCGCTGTACAAATACGGCAGCATCCGATAACGAAGCTCTAAATATTTGCGGCAGATGGGCTCGACCTGCGTGTTGTGTAACTGGCTGGCGTCGGGAATCGCGGCGCCTCCGTAGTTGTTGATCTCGACGGGCCCCGGATCGCCTGTATCCCAACCCCACGGCAACCGCAGTTTCCATGTCCGGCCGTGGCAGCGAAACAACGTGCAAAACGAGCCGAACTGAAACCACCTCAGATAAAGCTCTGCGGTGAATTCTTTTGTAGGAACGAAGCCGCCAATATCCGTGCCCCAGTACGGAATGCCCGACAGCGCCGTGTTGATCGCATTCGGTATGTGGACTTTCAACGTCTCCCACGTCGAATACACGTCGCCCGACCACAAGAATGAAGCGTAGCGCTGCATTCCGGCATATCCGTTGCGATGCAGCGCGTAGGGGCGTTCATTCGGGCGGTCAATCTGCGGACCCTCCCAGTACATTCGGTTGCGCGTCAGACGCGACGCGATGTCCAGGGGATCGCCTTCATCGGGCCACCAGCCGTCAACGCCCAGCGCGAAATCTTTGCGGTGCGCATCCCAGTAGCAACTCGCTTCCTCCTCGTCGAACCTCCCTAGGGCGCATGGATCGTGAACTGTCCCGCGAAGTTTGCGCGTCTGAATCACCGCATGGAGCACGGCGCGGAAATTATCCTTGTGGAATTCGTCGAGGATTTCCTTGGGATCGGGAAAGACGCGCGAATTCCAGGAGAACGATCCGTTTTCGGTGTTCCAGCCGGATGGACAGAAGCCCGTACCCAAATAAATCAGCGCGTCGCAGGGAAGTTTCTTCTCACGGAACGTTTTTGCTTCAGCGAGAATTTCATCGCGGCTCGCAAGCGTGCGGTGAGACTGCTGATATCCAAACGCCCACAGCGGCGGCATTTCCGCGTGTCCGGTAAGGCGCGCGTATTCCGCCATAATGGTCGCGGGCTCGCGTGACGCCACGAAGAAAATATCCAGGGGAAGCGCGGCATCCGGACTCTCCGGCAGAAATTTACTTTCCGGACCAGTAAAGTCGAACGTCCCGAACGGTTGATGGATGAACATTGCCCAGCCACTCGTTCCGATGAGCCACGGAATCGGCACGCGACCGCCATGCGTCGCGAGCTTGTAGCCGCCTTGACCGCTGCGCATTCGGTCGGCGGAGCCGCGCCGGTCAAATTGCGGGCCACCTTCGCCGAGGGCGAGAATCGGCGACTCTCCAGTGACGAAGGAGACGATGCCGGTGTCTTCGTCTACGCCGATCTTCTGAATCTGCTCGGCCGCCTCTGTCTCGATTGTAAAAGTGAGCGGCTCGGTCGTAATCCGTATGTTTACGCCACCAGCTTTGATTGTTCGCGCGCCTACTGTTCCGCGCATTGTGGCAAGCGGAATCCCCCAGGAGTCGCGCACAAGCGAGCCATCCGTGGGAATCGTAGCGACGCGGCCATCTTTCTGAATCGGCAGAATGCTCAACCGGAATGTATGCTTGCTCACGGAGCCGATCTGGATTTCGGCGTCCTGGCCGCCTATGCGCAAAGTGCTCTGAGCGCCCACTTGTTCTTCTGGAAGCAGAAACGCTGCACAAGCCGCGCTCATGCCCTTCAAGACTTCCCTGCGGTCGTATCTCTTTTTCATGCGCTCGTTTCGCCTTACCTTCCTATTGTTTTGCTTGCAGCTCCACCCAGGTTGTTTCCTTGTGTAGCGGAATAACATAGGCACCGCGTTCAAGCTTGAACGACTTATCGAGTTGATACGCGCCGACGCCATTTATTTTGGCGGGCTGCTCCACGCGCAAAAATGCAGTTGGCGTGAATTCCGTCGCAGGCGCCAATCCAACCCGCACGACGCCGGTCTTGGAATTAATCTCGACCGCGTCAAACTTTCCTGCGTCCAGCGTCAGCCAAAGACCGAAAGACGCCACGTATACACGCATGTGAAACGAATCGAGCGGCGTCACGTTGACCGTAGTGCCCTGCGTCTTAATGTTGCCGCCAAACGCGAGCCAGCCGAATTCAGGATGATCCACGATGTATGTGGCGGTGTTCAACGCATGGCCGAAGAAATTCGGGCCATAGTCGCCCGAGTACGGATCGAACTTCAGCATATCCGGAAACGCGTGGAACGCTGCCGACGCGAAACCCTGCTGGTCGATATCCGTAAGGGCTCCCATCGTGCCGCCGTAACCGACGCGCAAAAGATAGAAATCGTCCGGGTGCTCGCGATACTCGGCGAGCAGCGGAATGGCGTTGATGCCCGATCCGTAATGATGAAGCTGCCGCTCGAGGCGCTGAACCTTCGCGGCGTAAACAAAATCCCAGTAACGGCGCGCGCTGCCGTTGTAGCCCCAGCTAGGTATCGTTGGGTCGTAACCGAGGATTGCGTTCAGCGTCACATCGGCTTTCGCCTGGTACCCGAAGTATTTCATCCACGCGTAGACTTCTTCCTGGCCTGTCGAGTCCCACGGCATCTCGCTTCCGAACGGATACGCTTCTACTTTCCAGCGGTCGGCGCGGGCGCGCATTTTTGATTCCAAATCGTCGGCTTGCGTCGTCATCCCTTCGCGCCGCAGATCCGTCATGATTTTCAGAAATATATCGCCTTCCATTTGCCCGAACCGCGCCAGATACGGCGCATCATTGGTCATCGCAATGGACGTTTCGTAGGCATGGTTCAGATACCATTGCCAAGGATGGTCGGTGACAAGGCCCTGGTGGTTGCGCGCCAAGCGATAGAGCACCCAATACGCCGCCGCGACGTGCGGGTAATTGTAAGAACGGTCCACCGCCTCCGATGCTTTTTTGTCCCAGCTCGTCCAACTGCTCCAATCAAGATCGCTCCGGTAGTAACCCCACGGCAATTCATTCGGCTGATAGTAGAAGAGGCTTTTTCTCACGCCGTATCTCTGCGGCCCGTCTTTGTACTGTATGCCGCCCCACAAAACGCCATCGACGAACTGCTGATACTTGGCCAGCTCTTCCTTATCCGGCTTCCCGAACTCCTTCATAATCGCCGCCAGCCAAGAGCCTGCGCCGCCTTCGTCGCTCAGCCCGGCAATCCACACACGGCTGTCTTGCGAGACGATCTGATTCGCTTCGCGGTCGTAGGTCATTACCGACGGGCTGCGGTGGAACGGATCCTTGGGGTCGACAAACCACTGTTTCGTCGTCAGGAAATTTCCCAAGTCGGAGACGGCCTGCGATTCAGGCTTGATTACGAAATAATTGATTGTCTGCACGAGGCCGTCTTCGTAAGTAATCGTCAGGCGAGAGCGGCCCCACGTGCGGCCCTGCAGCGCGAACGATTGCCAGCCGTCGCGAGTTCGTACGTTCTTGTGAATATCAATCGCCCCGCTTGGATCCACCACCATGGACTTCACGCTCTTTCCGTATTTCAAAAACAGGCGCGCGTCGATGTCCATAGGCAGAACATAACCAGGAATGCCGACTGCGACGGGACGGTCGTTTGCAGTAAGCGTTTTCTCGATGTGGCGAATGGAATCGGCCAGAAGAAATTTGACGCCGTATGTTTTTGATTCACCGGGGGCGAGACTGAGCATGGTCGGCGGATTCCACGGTTGCGCGTTTTTCCACTCGTTTTCCGCGTACGCCTCGCTGTGAACCATCCAGTCATAGAAACCCTCGAACGTCACCCAGCGCGGCGTTGGATCGTTGAAAATCGGCACGGTTCCATTAGCACTTCGATCGTTGAGGATGGGGTTGTAGGCCTCGAACGGCGTCTTGCCATAGGGCACCACCACCAGCGTGGGACCGTGCCCGTTAAGCCGTGTCACTTGCAGGTAGCCAGCGTCTTCTCCAATGTAGGGATCGTAGAACGAGCAGATCTCGTGGGCCTGGGCAAGCGAGCGATCATTCATCACGTTGTTGAAAATCATCGGAATGCCCAACGCGCCGATTTGCACCGTTTGCGTCGTTTTGTTTTTCAAGGTGAACCGCAGAACAAGTTGGCCGTGTTCGACCGCCCACGCGCGCGTCACGTCGAGAGGAAAATCTTCGGGAAACGTGGGCGTCAAATCAGCAGCAGCCAGAATTTCGGCGGATGTTGGCAGAGCCCTTACAGGCGTGCGTTCAAAGGCTGTCGAATAGCTTTTCCATTCGCCCGTGCTTCCCACGCGCAAGCGCAAATCGAGATCGCCGAGGTGGTAGTAGCCGTTCTGCGAGCGCGCCACCAGCAAATCGCCCGGAGTAAAATCAAAACCGCCGGCCCCTTTGGGTTTCAGCGCCGCCACTGTTTGCGATGAACGCACCAGGCTCAAATCAAAATCAGGCGTGTCCAGATTCATCGTGCCTTGGCTCAGCATCGGCCCGGGCGCTGGAGGCCCCTGCGCGCGCCGTCCCTGCGCGGCTGCATTGCGGTGCGGCCCTGAACAGAAACCTAATACAAAGCAAAACAGCACAATCAATTTCGCAACTCGAATTCGGCAACTCTTCATTTCTCCGTCCTCATCTTCACACTCAACTCCACGGATTCCGGCCACGCAGGAAAGAGCACTATCTTGCTGCAGAGGCGATAAGTCAATCCTTCGTGAACTGGCCCTTAATTTTGTTCGCGTTCAGTTCCACAAGGCGTCCGCGACAATTGCGCCGCAAGCAGTTGGCGAACATATTTCGTCCAGTTCATGTTTCTTTCAAAGCTACGCTTCCCTTTCTGCGCCCGTGTTCGGTCTGTACGAGAAAACGTTTACACGCGTCCTGCGGAGTATGGTACAAATCCCCCGCGAGAGCGAAGCCAAAAATTATCGGAGCGATTTCGTCAGCCAGGCTAGCTCAGGAAGGGGCATCATGGATCGACGCCGTTTCTTGCAGAATTTCGCGGTCACTACCGCAGCTTTGCGATATTTGCCACAGCCCGCCGATGCGGCGGAACGGCCCGGTGGCTTCGCGCAACCTATCCGCTCCAGCGAGTCTGAACTCGCGCCTGACGTCGAAGGCCATTCCCTGCTCTGCGAATTCAAAATTGACTCCACAACGTGGAAAGTTTTCGAGGATCTTCGCACGCGCGATGGGGCGATCACTTTTCTTTCTTCAAGCGGTGCGAGCCGCGTGCTTCCCAAGACTGCTGAAGCTACGTTTGCCGAGGCGAATCCTCCGTATCTCGGGCTGAGCTTGAAGGAAATTGGCATGTCCGGCCCGGATTTGTTAGCGGACAAACTTCTGGCGAACGGCGATCCGGACCCCGAATTGGTCAGATCCGCCGCTCCTCCGCACGGATCTGCTATGGACCGGCCGGCGCGGTTCCGCTTGCCGTGGAATACTTTTGTTGGAACGAAGGAATGCTCGGACACGATGCCCGTTTACCCCTCGGGAAGCACGCGGACGTATCACCCGGGCCAGTATTTTCCAGAACTCAATACGCAGCAAGCTCAGAAGCGTTTCGAAGGTCTGATCGGCAGCTGGATGCCCGCGGTTCGCAAAATCTTTCCCGTCTCCGATACGGCGTATTGCGAAGTTGCCGTATTCGGCGACGTGAAAGCGCACGACAGATTTATTGTGCAGACGTGGCATCGCACGGCGAGAATCGAAAACGGAAAAATAACAAAGGTTGTTTACGGCTATAGCTATCCGGCCTATCCGCCTGCCCGCGAAGATCCTTCAGCGGAAGAGTTCTATCGCGCGCTTCTTGTTTTCGCTGACTACTGGGATAAGCAGTTGAGCGATTTCGCGCCAACGGCGCTTCCCGCAAATGTGTGGGTCGATATGTCGAAGTATGCGTTCGCGAAGGAGCTGATGGTGCGCCCCGGCGGCGTCTATCCAAAGTATGGCGCGGTGGACCGAGATTACTACGGCTCGGAGTACGACGGGTTTCAGGACATTTTTACGATGGCTGTTTTCGCCAATCTCGAATGGGGCCGTTTTGACGTGGCTCGCGCGATCATTGACAACTACCTGACCGACTTCACCGACTCGAAAGGCATGATCAATATGCGCGGGCCAGAGACGGCGCAATTTGGCATGGAGTTGATGCTGTTCGCGAAGTATTTCAATTACACGCGCGACGCGGCGCTGCTTTTGAAGCATCAGGAGAAAATCGAGGCGACCGCTGCGATGCTTTGCGAAATGCACGACGAAAGCCTTCGATTGCCTGCCGACGATCCGGGGCACGGCTTGATTCATGGCTGGAGCGAATCGGATTCTTGTCTCGCGCCAAAGCCCGAGACTTGGTGGCTGCCTTATTTTGCGAACAGCGCATTTGCGGCACGAGGCCTTAAGGATTTCAGCCACGCATGGCGAAACATCAAGCCCGCGGCCGCGGGCGAAAAATCAACAGCAGACTGGCTGCGGCGCAGCAAAATTCTCCAAGACGCCGTCGGTGCAAGCATCGAAAAGAACGTTCGCAGCGATATGAATCCTCCGTACGTGGGAACATACGCGGGCGCGACGGGCACTGTGTGGGAGTCGATGCAAAAAGAACGGCCCAGCCCGCAGCAATGGGCGCATCGGCCCTACGCGGAATTGCTTCAGGCCGATATGCTCTCTCCCAAATTGGCGAACACGGTGATTGATTGCATGCGCGCGTACGGCGGTACAACACTTGGCATCGTCGCGAATATGGAGCCGCCGCATCCGACTGGACGCGACATCCTGGGTTTTATCTCTTACGGCTACGCGCAAGCGCTGCTTCGCATGGACCGCATCGAGGAATATTTATTGTTTCTGTACTCGCATCGCTTCCACGATCACACACGAGGGAGTTGGACCGCGGGTGAAGTTTCCGGCATCGAGGGCGGCACGGCGATATTCTGCATTCCGGCCCAGCAAACGATTCCATTGTTGGTTCGCTGGATGTTGGTGTTTGAAGATTCCGACGAAGACCGACTCTATCTAGGAAAGGGGCTGCCGCGCGAGTGGGTCGGTTCGGGAAAAGAGATTAGGATCGATCAGGCGCCAACGCGTTGGGGACGGGTTAATTTCAAGATGGCGGCGAACCCTACGGCGAAGCACATGTCAGCCACCGTGGAATTGGCGCGGCCCGGTGCGCCGAAAGAGTTGCAGGTAAAATTCCGTCTGCCGACGCAAAATACTTTGCAAAAAGTTACGGTCAACGGCAGGCCGGCGACGATCGGCGGCTTGCATAACGACGTCGCTATCTTTCCGACAGCCAATCAGAGGCACTTCGAGCTCGTGGCTGAATTCGCCTGAGCAAAATAGCGTTGCCGCCCGTTGGCAGCAATTCGCGGTTGATCGGTCTTGCGCGCTCACATTTTCGGCGGCAGTTTACAATCGCGGCGTGGTATTTATTCGAATTGCTTTTGCAGCGCGGCCAGATGCTCCCTTGTTTCCGCTAATTCCTTTTCGAGGCGCGCTACGGCGTCTTCCAGGCGCGCGATTCGTTCGGTATCGTTCGAACTGCGCAGTGAAGTCACCGCCCCGTGCTCGGGAGCGGAAACAGCTATCTGCAATTCACCGGACAGCAGATGCGCGTAGCGCACTTCTTTCGTTCCGGGTTGCCTCGGAAGCACTGCAACAATGGGAGGTTCGCGCTTCATCAATCGCTGCAAGGTGGATTGCACTTGCTCCAAATCATCGAACCTGTGCATGCGCTCCGTGCGGCTTCGCAATTCGCCGGGCGTCTGCGGACCCCGCAATAACAAAACGCAAAGTATGGCCGTTTCCAGCCGGTCAAAGTTGAATGCTTCTTGAAGCCGATGCTCATATTTGAGCACGCGACTGTCCCGGCCGCTCGTGCCTGCCGCCAAATTCTGATCGGTTAAGTTGGCCAGCGCCGCGCTCACCGCAGTTTCGTCCAGACTCATCACCGGCTCGCGATTCGACTTCTGGTTGCACGCATTGACGAGGGCGTTCAACGAAAGCGGATAGTAATCTGGCGTCGTGATTTCTTTCTCGATCAATGAGCCGAGCACTCGGGCTTCAATATTGTTCAGTAGAATGTTCATGGTGGGTCAAATTAAATCACTGGTTTTGTGAAGAGTGCGAGCCTCCGAAATTCGTCACTTCTCGTCAATTGCAGCCTGCAGGTGTGACATCGTCCGCCGGTTCCTGCGATTCAAAGTAGCGCGGCAGCCAAAATCGACTGGCTGGCGAAATCACCGCAAGAAACTTCCCAAATAGTTTTCTCCACCCTGACGCGAGTCGTATTTCGTTTCCGTTGCGATACAGAAACTCAACTTTCCCGCAGAGTTGCTCGGCGCCAATCGGCGCGTCAGGTGACACACACCAGTCTCCCTTTGTAATGAACTGCGCGCCGTTCGCATTCCCGTTGCGCGAGCTGATTCGCTGAATTACGCGATGCATGGAAAGGTGACCGTTGTTCTTGAAGAGGACCACGTTGCCGCGAGAAATTTGGCTTATCTGTGTTCTTCGAACAAAAACAATATTGCCGGGTCGAAACCACGGCAGCATGCTCTTCCCGGAGATTTTGAAAAATGCACGTCCCTTCGAGTTTAGGCCCACCGCAACCGCCGCAGCGCCGTTGTTCGCCGGATGGCGCGCCTTCCTCGCGTCCTGAAATAATCCCGGAGCAATAAATTCCGAGAGTGTCTCTCCAAATTTGTCCTGTGTCCCCATTCGATGTCCTTTCGTAAGAATTGTGCAATCCGGCGAGTCGAACAATTTGTGCCGAAATGAATGCGTTCAGCTGTAGACGTAGCGATTCTGGGAAGACGAGCGTTAAGGCTCTACGTTAGCAAGCGGAGGATTGGCGCAGCCGTATTAAATGCAGATCGAATGAAAATCGGCAGCGCTTCTGGCGCGGAGAAGCAACGAAGCGCTTCTATTGTCTACCTTGAACGCAGCGACGCAACTTGTAGATTGTCGGTTGTTGCGAGAATGAAACTACCGCGAAGGAATCAATGCGGCGAGGACAGGAGCTCGGACGCGTCAAGATGGGCGTCTACGACAAATTATTTTGCACTATTGTCTGCCCCTGGTGCGCGGTCCATATTTCATCCAGAGGCGAAACGGCCGCAACAAGGCATAAGAGCCCGAGAATCGATTCGGAACGTCCGCCATCGCCCAGTCTTCTTCGGCGGGAGCGGTCGTGAGCCGCGCCCAATAGCGCAGCCCATTCCAACGGCCTTCAACCATGCGAATGCGATATAGCGACCGCTGAAAAGCGCCTTCGGGAATCGCTTCGCCGTTCACAGGATGCAGGACAAAGTGTCGCGTCAGCCGTTTCACTGTGGCGTCGGCTTCAATCTGACTCACAATTTCGGGCGGTAGCGCCAAATCCAGAATTTCGTGGGCAAGCGATAAAGCAAGATTCAGCATGCGAGTAACTTTTAGTTTGCGCGCCTCGACAAACAATTTCTCCCAGTCGATGCCCGGCGATTGTTTGACGATCTCTGCGATATCCGCGACCCAAACGAGGCGCGCCCAAAAATCCTTTGCGCCATGAACGGCGAGCATCAGCAAGGCGTCTTCCGCGGCAAAAGCCGAGGCTTTTTTATTGTCAATCTGCACGAGGATCGCACGGCCAATCATCGTTTCGACATCCGGCGGCGTCGGAAAGTGCCGCAGCGTTCGCTCCGTGTGCAGCTCGACCATCGCCTTGTTTTCACGGTGGACGAAAACATACTCTCCGGGAATCGCCTGCGAACCCTGTGCCACGAAGCGTTCACGCGGAAGCCGCGCCTGATAATCGAGGCTTTGCATCGCTTCGTAAACTGCGGGCATAAATTTCTGCGGTGTCACAATGTCTAAATCCTCGAACTGGCGGAGCGACGAGTTGCCGTACGCGCGCGCCGCGAGCACGGGCCCCTTATATGGAATCGCCGAGATTCCTCGTTGGCGAAAAACATCCAGAATGCGCAGCAACTCGGCGGTAAGCAAAAGTCCGCGCAAAGCGCTTTCGCGGTTCGCTTGTGAAATTTGCTTCAGAACATCTGGGGATGTGCTGTTGGCCGCGGCTTCCGTCAAATGCTTGTGCAGCAACGGCAACAAGCCATTTTCGTTTGCGAGTTGCAGGAGAAACGCCCAGTCGAGCGGCTGCGCGACAAGTTCAGTGAGACGGCTCCGCTGCGCGTCGTCCATCAACTTGCGGGCGCACGCCACCAGCACTTGCACCTCAAGGGAATTTTTGTCAGCACGATTCGGCACGGCCAGGCGCCACTCCTTCGTCGAGAAACAAACAAGCAGCGGCAATCTTACGCTGAAAGTGAAGTTGTGCCAGAAGCGGAAATACTAGAGTTTCGCCAAGGCTTGTTCCAAATCTTCTTGCAAATCCTCGGCATCCTCAACTCCGGCGGAGAGGCGAACCAGATTGTCGGTGATTCCCAACCGCTCGCGCTGCTTTGGTGAAAGATCGCGGTGCGAAGAAATCGCCGGGTAGAGCACCAGGCTCTGAACGTCACCGAGAGACGTCGCTTTCAAGAATAATTCGAGCGAATCGACGAAACGAAAGATGTCTTCACGGCCCGCATTGCGAATCTTCAATGACAACACGCCACCCGCGCCCTGGCCGCTGAAAAGCGCCGCCGTGAGTGCGTGGTCCGGATGAGAATCGAGACCTGGATAATAGACATGCTCGACACGGGGATGCGCCGACAGCCACTTGGCGAGCCGCAGCGCATTTTCGCATTGCCGCGCGAAGCGCAGAGGCAGGGTTTTCATTCCTCGAAGCGTCAGCCACGCCTCGAACGGCCCCAACACCGCGCCGACAAGCCGCGCGAAGTGACGCATTTCCGCGGCGTAATCTTCGTGCGCGACAACTACGCCTCCAGTCAAGTCCCCATGTCCGCCAAAATATTTTGTCGCGCTGTGAACCACAAAATCCGCGCCATGCTCGAACGGCCGCAAGAGCAATGGAGTCGCGAAGGTATTGTCCACGATGACGCGCGCCTTGTGCCCGTGCGCTTCTTTGACCAGCGAAGGCAAATCAGGAACGCGAAGCAGCGGATTCGTCAAACTCTCCAGCAGCAGCACTTTCGGCCCAAGCTTCCAAATATCTTTGCATTTGGCGGAATCGAAAACGTCGACGAACTCGATGCGAGCTCCCCAGCGCGAGACGACATCGAGCAGGAACTTTATCGTCACTCCGTAGATTTCCTGCGAAGCTGCAATCGTAGTTCCCTGCTCTACACCGGCGGCGAGCAGCGCCAGCAAAATCGCCGACATTCCGGATGCGACGCTCAGCGCGAGTCCACCGCCTTCCAGCGAAGCAACCGCCGCCTCCAACGCGGCGTTCGTCGGATTGCCGTGCCGCGAATAAGTGAAGCCTGCGCGTTCGCCCGCGCTGATGGAATCAATCTCGGAGAGATGTTCGTAGATGAATGTGGCGGTGCTATAGATGGGCGTGGACATGGGAATGAATCCGTCAGGGCGTGTTCGCTCGCCCGCGTGAACGGCGCGCGTCGCCAGACGTCTGGTGCGAATGTCCCGAGCCATCGACTTCCTCCATTTCGAAAAAGGAGAGACGGACATGCTATCGGGGCGCACGGTGAAAATCAATCAGGGGGCGGGGATTTCGCGCGGGTGAAGAATGGCGCGCGCCATGAAGAAGGAGTTAGTTGTTTTGGTCGAGCGTCTCGCGCACCTTCAAAGCGAGCGAGTTCAATGTGAAGGGTTTTTGCAGGAGCACCATTCCGCGGCCGAGAATGCCGTGATGCACGATCGCTTCGTCCGCGTATCCGGACATATAGAGAATGCGAATACCGGGACGCAATTTCTGCATCTCTTCCGCGAGCTGGCGTCCGCTCATCCCCGCCATCACCACGTCGGTGAAGAGCAACTCAATCGCACCGGGATGATTCTTCACTAGCTCGATGGCTTGCTGCGAGTTTTCCGCGCCCAGCACCGTGTAACCAATCTGTTCCAGATATTCGCGCGCCAGTTCCCGGACGCCCTTTTCGTCTTCTACCAGCAGAATTGTCTCGCAGCCCAGCGGGAAGGATTTTGTCTCCGCCTTTTGGTGTGCAGGCTTTTCGGCCTCTCTCACGCGCGGCAGATAGACTTTAAATGTGGCGCCTTTGCCGGCCTCGCTGTACAGCCAGATATATCCGCCGCTCTGTTTGACGATGCCGTAGACCGTGGCAAGGCCCAGACCCGTGCCCTTGCCTTTTTCCTTCGTCGTGAAAAATGGCTCGAAAACGTGCGCTTGCGTGTCGGCATCCATTCCGCAACCTGTGTCGCTCACCGCGATCATCACGTATTCACCGGGCTCGACAACCGCCTGTCGCGAGTAGGAACTGTCGAGCTCGACATTAGCCGTCTCAATTGTCACTTTGCCGCCGTTGGGCATGGCGTCGCGGGAATTGACGGCGAGATTCAGAATCACTTGCTCCACCTGGCTGCGGTCCGCGCGGACGTGCCACAACTCCGGCGGGTTCACTGTGACGAGTTCAATGTCCTCGCCAATCAGGCGCCGCAAAATGCTGTTCATGTCAGAGACAACCGATTGAATGCTGAGGACCTGCGGCGCGAGCATTTGCTTGCGGCTGAAGGCGAGCAGCTGTCGCGTCAGACCGGCGGCGCGTTGCGACGCGTCATGAATTTGCTCCGCATTGCGGCGCAGCGGATGTTCGCCGCCCAAGCGGTCGAGCAACAGTTCCGTGTAGCCCTGAATCACCATTAAGAGATTGTTGAAATCATGCGCGATTCCGCCAGCGAGCCGGCCCACTGCTTCCATTTTCTGCGCTTGCCGCAGTTGCGCCTCGAGCTGCTTGCGATCCGTGATGTCCAGCGCCATGCTGATGACGCCGAAGACATTCCCTTCTCCCGTCCGCAGCGGCTCGGCGTGACATGCATACGACCCGCCTCCCCATTCAATATGGAATGTCACCGATTCTCCAGCCAGCGCGCGCCTGTGCGCCGCGATTGGCGCGAAATTACGATCTTCCGTTTGGAAAAACTCGTACAGAGACTTGCCGACGACCTCCTGTGGCTTCAACCCCAAACGACTCAGCCCTGCGCCCACTGACGACGTGAAGCGCAATTCACTGTCAGTGGTCCACAGCACGGCAGGCAACTGTTCAACCAGCACTCGCAGACGCGCTTCGCTTTCGCGCAAAGCAGTTTCCGCGCGCTTGCGTTCAATGGCCAGGGCGATCTGTCCTCCGACGGAAGCAAGAAATTCCAAATCGCGGTGCGTGTAGGCGCGCTCATCTTCGTAATGCTGCACCACCAGCACTCCGATGGTCGCCGAAGGTGTACGCAGCGGAACTCCCAGCCACGAGGGCGATGGCGTGCCAACGAGCTCGACTTCGCCTTGTTCCACCAGCGCGTCGAAAAAGCTCTGTGGAATCAACATGGCCTCGCCCTCGCGGAAGACGTACGTTGTGCAACTTCTTCCCATTTTCTGTGGAGGCGGCGCGCTGTCGAACTGGTCCACGAAAAATGGAAAGTGGAACCTGCCTAAAATCGGATCGTGGAGCGCGACAAAGCAGTTTTCGGCATACAGAACTCGTTTCAATGACTGGTGGATGCGATGAAGCAGCTCGTCCAGATTGTCCGTGACGTTCGCGGCGTGAATGATTTCAAAAGAAACCTGCCGTTCCGCTTCCGCGCGCTTCCTCGAAGTCACATCCTCGATTGTTCCTTCGTAGTAGCAGACTCGCCCGACGACATTTCGCACCGCGCGGGACGTTTCGGAAATCCAGATTCTCGTGCCGTCTTTCTGGCAGACTTGAGTTTCGAATCTCTCGACTACGTGGAATTTTTCCATGGCGCGTTTGAATTCTTCGCGCTGCGCGGAATCGATGTACAGTTGCTGTCCAATGTCACCGATGATCTCAATCATTTCCTCGGGAGACGCGTAACCGAACATTCGCGCCATGGCGGGATTCACGCTGATGAACCGGCCGTCCGGCGTCGACTGGTAAATTCCCTCTACGGCATTCTCGAATATGCTGCGGAATCTTTCCTCCGCTTGCTTCTGCGCCTTTTCCGCTCGCTGGCGCGCCGTAATGTCCCGGAAAGTGACCACCGCGCCCACCACTTCTTCGCCTTCGCGAATGGCCGTGCTGATGAACTCAACTGGGAAGCTGGTCCCGTCTTTCCGCCAATAGAAGTCATTCGCTCCATGCCGCGTAATTCCGTCGCGCAATACCGCGAACGCGGGACACTCTTCCTCGGGATAAGGCGTGCCGTCCTCTTTGCTGTGATGCCAGAGCGCGTGGCCGTTCCTGCCAATGATCTCTTCGGGCTCGTATCCGAACATGCGCGCCGCCGCGCGGTTCACAAAGGTTGGATGGCCCTCTCGATCCAGTCCAAATATTCCGTCGCCAGCCGAATTAAGAATCATGTTCGTTTGCCGGCTCAGCTTCATCAACGCAGCTTCCGCTTCCTTGCGTTCCGTGATATCGAGCATGAAGCCGTGCTGGAGCATGCGGCCGTCTTCTCCCCGGCTCACAATCGCACGGTCGCGGAACCACACCACGCGGCCGTCCCGCGCCAGCATTCGGTACTCCATGTCAATATTTTCGCCATTCCGTTTGCTCTGCTCTTCGGCGTCCATCACCTGCTTGCGATCATCGGGATGAACTTGCTTGAGCCACTGCCCGGTCTTCGCCATCCATTCGGACTGCGAGAACCCGAGAAAACTTGCGATTTGCGGGCTTACATATTCCCAGTTTCCCGCGACGCCGAATTCCGCGACATAGGTTATGGCCGGGAGTTGCTCGACGAGCTGGCGATACCTTGCTTCAGCGGTCCTAAGCTGATCGTGCGCGCGCTTCCGCTCCGTAATTTCCTCATAGACGGCAAAAATTCCCGCAAGCTTCCCTTGCAACATCAGCGGGACTGCATAAAGTTCGACGTCTACAAGGCTGCCATCCATGCGGCGACGCCGCGTTGTCACCTGAAGACTCTCTCCCGCCAAAGCTCGGCAAGTGAGATCTGCCGCTTCAGCGGCGAGTGAAGGAGGCGCGACGAAGTCGTCCACGTCGCAGCCGATGATTTCATCCAGCGCGCATCCAAAGAGGCGCTCGAAGGCTGGATTGCAGAGCTGGACTCTGTTGTTTGAATCCAGTACTACGCTGGCGAGCGGATTATTTTCGACGATGGCCGTCAGGAAGGCGTTACGTTCGCCAATTGTATTGGCAGTCTGCTCACGCTTTTCGGATGGGCTTTCGATCCGGCTGTCGGTGATTATCGCGGGCGCTGTAATTTCGGGGGAGTCGTGTCCGCCATTTCGAGATGCAGATTTGCCTTTTTTACGGTTGGCGCGAACGGAATCGACCTTGATCGGCATCGAATTCTTTTGTAAAAGCCGGCTGCGGCGCGAATCGCGCGCACAAACTCATCCTTAAACTTACTCACACGTCTGCGAAAAACTATTTACAATCTGTGATTTGCAGAAACCCACACCCAATCAACTATTTAGCGCGTACCGCAGCGGAACATCAATAGTACATCGGTACCACGAGGTGCCTTTTCGATAACAATTCACCGCGGCGGGAGGTACAAATAGAGCATTCAGCGTGCCGCGGATTCACCGTACCCATTTTTGACACCGACGTCTCGGGGGTCACGGATGCGGCGGCGGCTCCGGGATCGCTGCGCCGTCCTTACGCGGATCCGAAGCGCCGAAATTCACGCCGGTTGCGAAGTTACGCTCGGTCGCCTGCCCGCCTCCCATGGTCGAAGAGAAATCACCGTGCACGCGGATCTGGTGCCCACGCGACGTGAGCGCTGTCCGGACATCCGCAGGGATGCGGTCCTCGATATCAACGTCACAGCCTTGAAAAGTTACCTTTCTGAAACGCGCCGCTTCCATGGCGGCCTGAATATTCATTCCGAAATCCACCACGTTCGAAACAAACTGCGCATGGGCCTGCGCCTGGTTGAATCCGCCCATGATTCCAAATGCGATTCGTGTGTCCCCTTTGCTCATGAACGCAGGAATGATGGTGTGTAGCGGCCGTTTATGACCCGCGAGCACGTCCGGCGAATCCGGTTCAAGATTGAACAGAGCGCCGCGGTCTTGCAGCACGAAGCCTGTATCCACCGCCGCAAGCCGCGAACCGAATTCGTCGTAGTTACTTTGGATCAGCGACACCATGTTTCCTTGTTGGTCGACCACTGTTAAATACGTTGTGTCGCCGAGTTTTTCATTCGGCATTCCAGGTCCGACATCGCAATTCGCTTTGGACATGTCAATCAGCTTCGCCCGCTCGCGCGCATAATCGTCTGAAAGCAATCCCGCGACTGGAATCTTGCTGAATCGAGGGTCGCCGATGTAGCGCCGTAAATCCGCATAGGCCAGTTTTTTCGCTTCGATCATCACGTGCAAAGCGTCAGCGGAATTGTGACCGAATTGCGACAACGGAAATTGCTGCATCAGGTTCAACATTTCCAGTGCTGCGATGCCCTGTCCGTTCGGCGGCAGTTCAGAGACTTCCCAACCGTGATATTTCGTCGAAAGCGGCTCAACCCACTCGCTCGAATAATCCGCCAAGTCTTCGAGCGTCATCGCACCGCCCACTTGTTTTGAAAAATCGGCAATGCGGTGCGCAATCTCCCCTTTGTAGAACGCGTCGCGCCCGCCCTTCGCCACAAGCGCCAACGAGCGCGACAACGTCTCATTGCGAAAAACTTCTCCGACTTTGGGCGCGTTGCCTTGCAACAAATACAGGCTCGCGGTCGTCGGATTTTTCTTCAGGAAATTGGCGGCTGCCGCCCAGTACTCCGCGTCCCACTCCGGCACGGGAAAGCCTTCGTGCGCGTAGCGAATCGCGGGCGCAAGGTCCTGCTCGAATCCCAGCTTCCCAAATCTGCCGAGCAGCTTCGACCAGCCATCCACAGCTCCGGGCACGGTGACGGAATCGATTCCGTGTTGCGGCATCGCGGTGATGCCTTTGTTCTTCAAAAACTCCGGCGTCAGTCCCTTCGGCGACCAGCCGCTTGCGTTCAGCCCGTAAAGTTTGCCGCTCTTTGCGTCGTAGACAATCACGAACAGGTCGCCGCCCATCCCGTTCATCATTGGCTCGACGACGCCCATCACGGCATTCGTCGCCACCGCGGCGTCAATCGCATTCCCACCACGGGCGAGAATTTGCGCGCCAGCCTGCGCCGCCAGCGGACTCTCCGCAGCGACGATTCCGTAGCGCGTGGTCACCATCGACCGTCCCTGTGTGCGGTCCTGTGCACTTCCGATGCTGACCATGCTTAGTCCTGCCGCCAATATGAAAAGCGCATAGGCGAAGCTCCGCTTCATCTTTGGATTCCCTGTTCTAATTAGGATGTGCGACAAATTCTATTTCTTGGGACGCGATTCTGGCGGTACCACGTCATTGTTCCGGTAGTACGTAACCAGATTTCCGAAGTGCTCGCCGCTATGCTCGATGATTCCCACCCACTGGCCGAGATGCGCCATCGCGCCGTCGTCACCACCTTTTTCCAGCGCTGCCGCGCCATCCGCAAATGATTTCTCCACGAACGCTACAATTTGTTCCTTCGTCTTGTACTCCTTGGGATCATCTTGAAGGTCCTTCGTGCTCTTTCCCAGCGCGGGGTTGATCGCGTAATAATTTGAGGCTGCGATGTGCACCACGAACTGTCCAAATGTTCGGACTTTGTCGTTCGGCCGGTAGTCGTATTTATCCGCGGGCCAATCCTTGGCCATGGCGATTATCTTGCTTCCAATCCCGTTCCAATTCCGCAGAAGCACTTGTTCTGGCCCGGGTGCCTTTTTCGTGGCCTGCTGAGCTGACACCGCGCTTGCGCCGGCGAGCACACCAAGAAAAACTACAATCAGAAACGAAACGGTAGCCTTCCGCATTTGAATTCCTCCTCAGTGGCTAGGTGCAGTGGTAAGAGGCCATAGCCTACCTGTCTGGCTCATTTCTGTCCAGCGCGGGCCCTCTAGACTGGCCAGCATTCCGGTCATTACTCCGTTCATCTGCCGCGGAACGTCACGCTCGCAAGTTTTCTTGTCCCAGCCTCGAAATCATCGAATTGTTTCATCGCCTGTGCGCTAAAATAGATACGGGTCATTGGTTCATGATGACCGGAGGAACGAACTGTCCATCTTAGAGAATGCCGGCGCGCCGGCCGACGCCGCTTCAAGCGCCACGCCGCCAGCGAACCCCGAAATCGATTTGTTGCTCCGCGCGGAGCATTCCGATCCTTTCCATTTCCTCGGCCCGCATCCCGCAAATTTGCCGGGAAAGCCGGCGCTCGCAATTCGCACGCTTCAACCTCATGCCACGCAAGTCACAATACTTTGGGGAAAATCGGGAGAAGAATATCCTGCGACACGCGTTCACCCCGGCGGTCTTTACGAAGCCATCATCCCGCTGGCGGGGATATCATCCGGCAAATCGCCAGGCGCATCATCTGAATCGTACACGCCCGACATCGCCCCCACGGCTTATCGCCTCCGAATCACGTATCCCGACGGAAAATCCTGGGACACTTATGATCCTTACGCCTTCGCTCCCCTGCTCACCGACCTCGACCTTTATCTGATCGGCGAAGGCACTCATTACCAGAACTACGAAAAATTAGGCGCGCACGTCCGGGAAGTCGCAGGAGTTCGCGGAGTGCATTTCGGCGTCTGGGCGCCCAACGCCAAACGCATCAGCGTGGTCGGCAATTTTAATTCTTGGGACGGCCGCGTTAATCCCATGCGCAGCCGCGACAGCACGGGCGTGTGGGAAATATTCATTCCCGGGTTGAGCCAGGGCGATCTTTACAAATTCGAGATACGTTCGCGGTTCAACGATGTCTTGACGTTGAAAGCCGATCCGTACGGCTTCGCCGGTGAACTCCGCCCCAAATCCAGTTCCGTTGTGGTCGATATTGAAGGCTACTCCTGGCAGGACTCCGAATGGCTCGACCAGCGCCTGCGATTCGACTGGCAGCACGCGCCCATTTCTATTTACGAAGTCCATTTCGGCTCATGGCGCCGCGTCGACGGCGGCCGCTGGCTCACCTATAGCGAGATGGCCGACGAACTCATTCCTTACGTGAAGCAAATGGGCTACACGCACATCGAGCTGATGCCGATGATGGAACATCCGTTCGATGCCTCGTGGGGATACCAAACGATTGGCTATTTTGCCGTTACCAGCCGTTATGGCTCGCCGAAGGATTTCATGGCCTTCGTCGACCGCTGCCATCAGGCCGGCATTGGCGTTCTTCTCGACTGGACGCCCGGGCATTTCCCACGCGACGCGCACGGCCTCTCGTTTTTCGACGGCACGCATCTTTACGAGCACGCCGACCCGCGCCGCGGCGCTCATCCCGACTGGGGTACGCTGATTTTCAATTACGGCCGAAATGAAGTTCAGAATTTTCTGCTCTCGAACGCCCTCTTCTGGCTCGACAAGTATCATATCGACGGCCTGCGCGTGGACGCTGTCGCCTCCATGCTGTATCTCGACTACTCGCGGCGTCACGACGAATGGCTGCCAAATCAATTCGGGGGCCGCGAAAATCTGGAAGCGATCGCGTTTCTCAAGCGGTTGAACGAAGTCGTTCACACGCGCCAGCCGGGCACGCTGATGATCGCCGAGGAATCCACTTCATGGCCTTCCGTCTCGCGGCCCACTTATGCAGGCGGACTTGGCTTCGACCTGAAGTGGAACATGGGATGGATGAACGACACGCTTCGCTACTTCGCTCTGGATCCGATTCATCGTAAGTTCCACCATGGCGAACTGACGTTCTCCATGCTCTATGCCTTCAATGAGAATTTCATTCTTCCCCTCTCACATGACGAAGTCGTCCACGGCAAGCATTCGCTGATTGCCAAAATGCCCGGCGACGACATGCACAAATTCGCGAATCTGCGCCTTCTCTACGGCTATTTTTACGCGCATCCGGGCAAAAAGCTTCTCTTCATGGGCTTGGAAATTGCGCAATGGAACGAGTGGTGGGAAAACACCAGTATCGACTGGCATTTGCTGCAATACGCTCCGCACCAGGGCATTCAGCGACTCGTCAAGGATTTGAATCACCTATACGCGAAGGAGCCGGCGCTCCACGAGGTGGAATTCGAGTGGCAGGGTTTCGAATGGCTGGAAGTTCACGACGCGGACGCGAGTGTTCTCGCATTCCTTCGCCGTGGCCGCCGCCCCGAAGATTTCCTCGCAGTCGTCTGCAACTTCACGCCAGTCTCGCGCGAGGACTATCGTCTCGGCGTCCCGGAGCCCGGCTTCTATCGCGAGATTCTCAACACCGACTCGGCTTACTATTCTGGCGGCGACGTAGGCAACATTGGCGGCGTCCGCGCCGAGCCTATCCCCTGGAGTGGCCGCCCGCACTCCATCAAGATTAAACTCCCCCCTCTCTCGGTCCTGTACTTCAAGCCTCAGCGCGATTAGCAGCTTGTGGAAAAAATGCAGTTGGTCGCCATTTCTGCTGTTGCGAGGGAGCCGCAGTTCACAAAACCCAAGGAAAAAGCAGGTCCCTCGCCGCACGGCGGCTCGGGATGACAACGAAATAGTTTTTTTCAACCGGGGACTAGTTCCTCTTCACTCGAAAACCAGGGAACTTTTTCGCGCCGCCAAACGTAACTATGGCTGAACGCCCAAGGAGGCGCTCAACGATGAAAACCATTCTTCCTGTTCTGGCGGTCCTCTGCATGGGAACGGTAGCTTTGGCCGGTCCTCCCGAGCGTTACCTCCACGTGAAAGTCGACGACCCGGCAGGACGCGAACACGTCCGCGTCAACATTCCGCTTTCGCTCGCCGAAAAAGTTCTTCCGGCGATCAATCAAGGCCAGCTCCGCGATGGCAAAGTCGACATTGGAGACTTCCACGCGAATGGCGTCGATCTGAAAATGCTTTTTGAGGCAGTCAAATCCGCGCCGGACGGCGAATTCGTCACTGTTCAGGAACCGGATACAGACGTACGCGTCGCCAAATCCAACGGCAAAATGATCGTCCACGTTATCGATAAAGAGGGCAAAGAAAAAGTGGACGTGACCATTCCCTGGGAAGTCGCGCAGGCCCTTGCATCGAGCGGCGACAAGCAACTCAACGTCGAAGCCGCCATTCAAGCCCTCGAAAGGGCCGGCGACACAACGCTGGTGACCGTCACAGACAACAGCCAAACCGTGCGCGTGTGGATCGACTCACGCAACACATCCGATTAACTCAGCCTCGGTAACGACGCGGGACGGAGAGGAGAATTCAATTATGCTGCTGCTCGGAAAAATCGGATTAGGGTTCCTGGGCACCGCGCTCGTCGCGGGCGCGGTCGTTTCCAGCGAAGGCTTCATTCACGTGAAAGTTCACGAGAAGCAAACAAATGGCACGTACATCTCGCTCGTGGTGCCGGCGATGATTGTGCCTGTGACTTTGAAATTCGTGCCCAACCATTATCTGGCTGACGCCTCGACGAACGTGCGCCGCTATCTGCCGGTGATTGATGCAGCGATCTCCGGCCTCGCCGATTGTCCCGACGGGACGCTGGTCGAGGTGACGGACGGGGATCAACACGCAAGCGTGGTGAAGAGCGGCGGCTCGATCGTCGTTGACGTGGATGATCCGGATGAAACGGTCCACGTTTCCGTGCCACTGCACGCCACGCAAAGCGCCATCGACGAAATCGCATCCGCCGGCGGCGGCCCAATCTGATTTCGCGCGGCTCGACTGCGTAGCATCTCGCGCGATGTTGATGGCAGTTTCGGGTTCGCTACGCGTGCGATTCTTTGGCGGGTATCCAGTAGACTTCTTCGCGCACTGATTCCTTTGGGAATCCGCGCCGCTGCAGTATGCCTTTGCTGTTGTCGATCATCTGCGGATGCCCGCAGAGATACGCCGAAGTATTCTTCCCGTCCAGGCCCCACGCGTCCGCGTATTTACGGATTAAATCCTCCACTCGACCTGTTTCGCCCTTCCAGGGCACCGGCTCTTCCCACGGGCGACTAATCGTAGCCACATAGGTGAGCCACGGAAATTCCGCCGCGGCCCTTTCGAATTCCTCTCGATAACCAAATTCCCACGAACGGCTCGCCGCATTGATCACATATAAATGGTGCGTGCCGTCAAATCTCTTTTCGCGCCAGTCTTTGCCCAGCGCTCGGATGTAGCTGACAAACGGCGCTATCCCCGTGACGGTACTAAGCAGCAGGTGATTCTTCCGTCCGCTCTTGGTATCGAGAGTGAAGCGTCCTTTCGGAATCTTCCGCATCGTCAGTTCCGCGCCCGTCTTCAGCGAGTACAGCAAAGGCGTCAGCTCGCCTTGCGGGACCAGTTCAATGAAAATCTCCAGTTCCTTCTCGTGCGGCGCGGACACAATTGAATACGCTCTCTCGACCAGTTTCTCCGCTCCTTGCACGCCAAGCGTCGCATATTGGCCGGGCTGAAATCGAAATTCACCGTTCGGCTCAACACGGATAATCCACAAATCCGCGGCAATGTCGGCGCGATGCGTAATTCGCGCTCGAAAGAATTTGTCTTCCGGGACACTCATCGATTTCCCTTTCCACCGAGAGCCGCAAGAAAAACCAGCGTGCGGTTCTCACTCAATAAAAGAGGGCGCCCGCAAGTGACGAGCGCCCTAAACTTCTCCCCTGATACACCCGAATTCCTCCAACACACGGCAGTTCTAAAAATCGGGGCCTTTGCTATCCGCCATCTTCCGTGGATCGAATGTGGTGCGCAGCTCCAGGTCTTTCAGCTTGCATTCGAATCGCAGGCCTTTTTCCTTGGGTGCCGCGACATCTTTACTGTCTGCTGTCTTCCGCGAAAACGTAAACACCACGGCCGTCACCTGGCTGCCCTCCGAACTTCGCACCAAGTTGACGTTTGTGGGATTTACTTCGACCTTCGATTCTTCTCCCCGCAAAAAAGATTTGGCTTTCAGCTCATCGGGCGTGGAATGCTGGAAGGGCGTCATGTCCGGGCCGACGACCAGCACTTCATAGTCGGTGATCGGCGCGCTTAGATATTTTT
>DASRQP010000384.1:0-2205 GCA_035696585.1 Candidatus Acidiferrales bacterium
TCTTCAACTGGCAGAATGCGTTCGGCGAGTTGCGCGTCACCGCGGCCTGAACGGGTAATGCCCCAAATCCTCATCCCGAGCGGCTGGATGCGTCGAGCCAGTTCGCGTCCTGTCGAACCAAACCCAACGATAAGCAGCACGCGTCCGCTTAATTCGAGGGGGCGAGGCTTCGCGTCCCAAATCTCCTGCTGAGCCCAGCGGCCCTGAGACTGGTAGCGCATCGCGTCCGGAAAACGCCGAGCCATCGCGATAATCATTCCGAGAAGATGCTCGGACATCGGCACAGCGTGAATTCCGCTCGCATTTGTCAACAGCACCCTGCTCTGCCGAAGTTCCGGATACATTAACTGGCCGACGCCCGCCGCTGTTGCGTGAATCCATTTCAGCTTTTTTGCGTGAGCAAACTGCTCCGCACGCAGCGAGTAGCCAACGAGAATATCCGTGTCAGGAAGCTCGTCGGTCACATGCTCGTAATTGGGCAACTGGACCACTTGTTTCATCGATGGCCATCGTTCGCGGATCCGCTTCGCTACTTCTTGCGGCGCTCGCCAGAGCGTGAAGGAATGCCACAGACAGATTACGAGCTTGGTGTCTTCCGGTTTTGTTCGCGTCATGGATTTTTTTGGATGAGATTTCCTCAGGGAAATGGAATCACCTTGTCAATGTGAAGGTGTGCGCAGATCGCTGCCGGTCATTTCCTTTGGCTCGGGAATATTCAAAATGGCGAGAAGCGTGGGCGAAATGTCGCGTAAGGAGCCGCCGGGTCGCAACTGCGCGCGATTGTCTTCAGAGAGCAAGATGAAGGGCACAGGATTTGTGGTGTGATACGTGTGCGGTCCTCCGGTGACGGGATCAATCATCGTCTCGGCGTTGCCATGATCGGCGGTGATAATCCAGGCGCCTCCGCGCGGCGCGAGAGATTTGTAGATGCGTCCCAAACATTCGTCGACCGTCTCGACCGCCTTGATCGTCGCTTCGAGCTTTCCCGTGTGCCCCACCATGTCCGCATTGGCGAAATTCATGATGATGGCGTCGAAATCGCCTTTCTCGATTGCCTTTATCACCGCATCCGTGACACCAGCGGCGGACATTTCGGGCTGCAGATCATATGTAGGGACTTTTGGAGATTGCACTAAGATGCGCTCTTCGCCCGGAAATGCCTTTTCGATGCCGCCGTTGAAAAAATAAGTGACGTGCGCGTACTTTTCCGTCTCCGCGCAGCGTAAGTTTCTGAAACCCATTTCGCCGAATACTTGCGCCAGAATATGTTCCAGCTTTTCTGGCCCTTGAACGTAGCGCAGCCACGGCCAAGTTTTTTCGTATTGCGTCATCGCAACGTAGCAAAGATTTTTCGGGCGCTCGGGATCGGCGAATTCCTTGAAGCTAGGTTCAACGAGAGCGCGAGTCATTTGGCGGGCGCGGTCGGCGCGGAAGTTGAAGAAAATCACCGCGTCGTCGTCGCGAATTACGGCTCGGGGCACAGCAGGTTTGCCGGGAGCCGCTTCCGTGGTGATCACCGCGGGAACGACAAATTCGTCGGTGACCAATTTTTCGTAGCTCGCGCGCATGGCCGCAATCGGATCATCAAATTTTGCTTCGGAGTCGCCGTGCACGATCGCGCGGTAGGCGCGCTCGATGCGTTCCCAGCGGTTGTCGCGATCCATCGCGTAGTAGCGGCCGCTGACGGTCGCGATCTGGCCAACTCCCAGTTCGCGCATTTTCTTTTGAAGTTGCTGCAGAAACTCGATGCCTGAATTCGGCGGAGTATCGCGACCGTCCGTGAAGGCATGTACGAAAACGCGCTCGACTTTGTTTTCCTTCGCCATGCGCAGAAGCGCGTATAAATGGTTGATATGCGAGTGCACGCCGCCGTCGCTGACGAGGCCCATCAGATGCAATTGACGCGCGCGGCCGCGCTGCATGGCGTCGAGCAACAGCGGCTCCTTGAAAAATTCGCCCGAGGCAATTTTCGCGTCGAGGCGAGTGATATCCATTTGCACGATGCGGCCCGCGCCGATATTCAAGTGGCCGACTTCGCTGTTGCCCATCTGTCCTTCGGGGAGGCCGACGAATGGCCCGGAAGTGTGGATCAGAACGTTCGGGAATTTCTTGAGCAGCGCGTCGTAGTTTGGCTTGCGCGCGAGCGCGATTGCGTTGCCCGTCGTTTCGGGCGAGTAGCCCCAGCCGTCAAGCACAGTCAGCACA
>DASRQP010000385.1:0-4096 GCA_035696585.1 Candidatus Acidiferrales bacterium
TGCACCCGTTCCGGGCAAAGCACCTGTTCCAAAGGCCAGCCGTTCGTCCCGGCGTTGACCTCGCCTCGGATGCGCGGCAAGCTTCCAAGGGATTTCTCGTGCAGGAACTGTATCAACCTCTCGCGAATAAGGCACTTCAGATTCCAGGCGTCATCCGAATTGCGAGCATCAACGAGCGCGCGGAGCTGAACCGTGTGCTCGTGGCTTGACGAAGCTGCTTGCGACAATTCCACTCTGTGGCGGTTTCTGAGAAACGCCAGGGCGTTGTTGAATCGCTCGGTCGTAATTGTGTCCATGCAAGAAAGTTAGTGCGGCGCTTCGCGGTGGTCAATCAGGAGAAACGTGTATGAATGGGCGCGCAAAAAGAGCATGGATTCCTGAAACGCGCATCCATGGCCAGTTAGGGCACAGAAATGCGAACAGAGCCTTATTGCACAGTATTGCCGCTCCCACCGTGACACACTCCCCCCAGAGAAACACATGCCCAGCGGAGGTTGATGATGAAGCCTACAATTGCATCCGGAGATGGAAATGGTGGCGCTCGTGCCGCTCCAATCCAGAGTGTGGCTGGAATCCTCGAACGTGAGCTTGAACCCACGATCCACGATTGGATGGCCATGGTCGAGAAAGAACCAGAGCTAACTCGCATCTCACTGAACTATGACGAACGCACCGGCCATCTGTCCAAACTTCTCAACGATGTGATTGCCCGCCTGCGTCTGAACACCAGCGCCAAAGCACCCATCTCCGTTGCGGCTGGCCATCACGGTGATTTGCGGCAAAGACAAGGCTACACGGTCGCCAATGTCGTCACCGAATCCCGTCTTTTGCAGGTCTGTATTTTCACTACGTTGCACAAGAACGCGAAGCATCTCGATTTCAGCAAATTACTTCTCGACGTCGTCACCATTGCCGACGAAGTGGATGCGCAATTGAAGCAGCAAATGCTCCGCTTCATGGCCGCGGACAGCGCCGAGGGAAAGAGCAACGCCAAAGCAAATTGAAAAACGCGTCCGCGCAATGAATGAAAATGAGTGAATCGGACGCCCCACCTCGAGTCTAAGACCCCTTTCCTCGAGCCGCTCTTTCGTCAGGATGAAAATGCGGCCTTGCAGCGAGCAGCCAGCGCCATCCGCCAGCACGACCCATCATGGAACATGTCCGTTTCGGGACAGATGGCCATCGTTCGGTGACGGAAAATGAGGGTCTCCCATGAGCAGAGAAAGGATCGACGAGTGTGTGCTACTGATCGAGGCCAATTCGGCGGATGCCCGGATGGTTCGAGAATCACTCACGGCGGCCGCCTCTACCTTTAATGTTGAATGCGTAATTCGGCTATCGAGCGCTCTCGCACGCCTGCGTGAGGGCGGAGTTCAAGCGGTTTTGCTCAACTTGGTTCTACCGGATAGCCAGGGAGTGGAGACATTCGACGAAGTTTTCGCAGCCACGCCTCAAGTTCCCATCTTGATCCTCAGCGGGGCGGAAACTGAAGACCTCGCAAGGCAAGCCGTACTCCGCGGCGCGCGCGACTATTTTCTCAAGGATCAACTGGACGGCTACCGCTTGCGATGGGCGCTGCGCGGCGTGATCGATCGTCGTTCGGCCGGCGGCTCAACAAACGCCGAAAAGGAACTGGCCCAGGTCACGCTCAACTCCATTGGAGACGGAGTGCTCTGCACCGACGTCTCCGGTAATGTCAGCTATCTCAATCGAGTCGCGGAAAAAATGATTGGATGGTCGCGAGACGAAGCAGTTGGGAAACCTCTCGCGGAAGTATTTCGGATCACCGACGGCCTCACCGGCGCGCCCGCGCGAAATCCCTTGGATATGGCCGTTGAGGACGACGAAGTTGTTGGCCTGGCCGCAAATTGTGTCCTAACGCGCCGCGATGGATTTGAAGCCGCCATCGAACATTCTGCCGCGCCCATCCACGACCGCAACGGCAACATCACCGGAGCGGTGATCGTTTTTCACGATGTAAGCGCTGTCCGCGCAAAGTCGCTCGAAATGTCCCATTTGGCGCAACATGACTTTCTCACCGATTTACCGAATCGCATGCTGCTCGATGACCGCCTCACGCAGGCGATTTCCTTCGCCCAGCGCCAGGGCAAGCAGCTCGCGGTGATGTTTGTCGATTTGGACCATTTCAAAAGGATCAATGATTCCCTGGGACACGCGATTGGCGACAAACTCCTCAGATCCGTGGCGGGCCGCCTGTTGGCGGCTGTGCGCCGCTCGGACACTGTAAGCCGCCACGGCGGCGATGAATTTGTCATCCTGCTCTCACAGGTCGAACATCAGGAAGACGCAGCTTTCAGCGCGCGAAAAATTCTCAACGCCGTCACCGCGCCCCATCAGGTCGACAACCAGGAACTTCGCGTTAACGTCAGCATTGGCGTCAGCACATATCCCGATGACGGCCAGGACGCCAAGACGCTGATGAATAATGCGGACGCCGCGATGTACGACGCCAAGGAACACGGCCGCAACAATTACCAGTTTTTCAGGCCGGACATGCACGCGCGCATCGTCGAGCGGCAGTCCCTCGAAGGCAATTTGCGCTGCGCTTTGGGCCGCAACGAGTTCGTGCTGCATTACCAGCCGAAGATACGCCTTGCCACTGGTGAGATCACCGGCGTCGAAGCGCTCCTGCGCTGGATGCATCCCGACCGCGGCCTTCTTCCTCCCGCGGAGTTTGTGCCCATTGCCGAAGACTCTGGCTTGATTTTGCCCATCGGCCAGTGGGTTCTCCATGAAGCATGCAAGCAGGCTCAAACGTGGCGTAGCTCGGGCCTGCCCGCCGTTCCCGTCGCTGTGAATGTCTCCGCGAGCGAATTCCGCGCCAAGGACTTCCTCTCCGGCGTTCGAGCGATTCTGATCGCCACGGGAGTCGAGCCGCGTCACCTCGAACTCGAGCTGACCGAGAGCGTCCTGATGAACGATGCCGAATCCACTGTCACCACTCTTCGCGGGTTAAAAAGCATGGGCGTTCAGCTTGCCGTCGACGACTTTGGCACCGGCTATTCCAGCTTCAGCTACCTGCGGCGCTTTCCGCTCGACGCCATGAAGGTGGACCGTTCCTTTGTGCAGGAGATAACCGCGAATCGCGGCGACGGCACCATCGTCAGCGCCATGATTAGCATCGGTAAGAGTCTCAGGCAACGCGTCATCGCCGAAGGTGTGGAAACACGCATGCAGTTCGATTTTTTGCGGCGTCAGGGCTGCGGCGAAGGACAAGGTTTCTTCTTCAGCCATCCCGTCGTCCCCGAACGCTGCGCCGAGCTCCTCAAGTCCGGCATCGGCCTAAAAGAAGCCGTCGTCCATTAACCGTTGACGGCCTTTCACCAGCGCGCTACCTGATCCCTGGAGAAATAGGCCGTGTCTCGTTTCGCTTATCCTCGCTGAAGGAGTACACAAGTAAGCTCTTCAGATGCCTTGGGAATAGGGAATATATGCGATTGGAAATGCTGTCTTAAATTCTCGGTTTCTAGCAGAAAAAATAGGGGGCTCCCGCCTTGGGGGGTCGGAAGCCCCGGGGCCAAGCCGATTCGGGGTTCACAGCGTGATCTTTCTCACGGAACAGACGCTCGGCTTAGGTAAGCCATTTAAACTCGTTACGTACCACAATGTCTGTTCAATATTGCTCTCTTGCCCCAATTTCGATCTTTTTTGCGGGTGCCCCATGCTCGATTTGTGAGCGTGGGGCTTTTTGGCGTACTACCACTTTTCCGAGTTGCGCCTTGGATCGACACGTACGCAAAGAGAACAGTTTTGTTGAACAGTTTTCTCTGATGGCCGCGAGCGCCCACTTCACGTCCGTGTTAAAATAGAATTGAGTCAGTACCAACGGGGGCGAAACGGTTTCGACGGAGACTGTCGCGGCCCGAAGGCATGCCGGGCGTCACCTGCCCGCAATCGGGTGAAACAATACAACTGCCAATACGCAGTTGGCTCTCGCAGCCTAATTAAAAACTAGGCAGCGCGTCTCCCCTCATACCGCCCACGCGTGAGGATCGAGGCGTCACAATGTGGGCTGGCTGGCGCGTTTCGGCCCGTAATGCGCCGGCGAGATCATCGGGCTAGTTGGCTGCGTTTC
>DASRQP010000386.1:0-4799 GCA_035696585.1 Candidatus Acidiferrales bacterium
CAGGCTGATTACACACAAAGTCAGTTCCTCCAGGATCTTGGTTTCCCGGCTCAGAGGAGTTTTAGGATTGCCGCAGGTATAGTCTTCCGTTTCGGTAGCTAGCTTTGCATCACAGTCGTTACGGGGCCGACACATATTCTCTCGCGTCGGCCTTTATTTTTCCGCGAAGTCAATTTCGCCTGTTCGGCATTGCGTGCCTATACGGTGATACGCTCAATTTTGTTCTTGCGTAGCACGTCAGCTTCGTATCAGATTACGAAATCGTGGAGTCGAATTTCGCAGGTTCCGGCAGACGTTGGGTAATCCTTTGCTTGGCCGTGGCAGTTTCCGCAACCATGGTTTATCAAGCGGGCAAGCTGAGCTTGGCCTGGTATTGGGAAAACTCAGGACAACCGGCGAAGCAAATTCGCGCAGCTGAATTGGTTCCTGGGAATGCCGAAGCCTGGGCGCGATTGGGTGAAGCCACAGAGTACTCTCTCGATCAAACCAATCCCAGTCTCGCAATATCCTATTACATCCGCGCAGTGCGCATAAATCCCTTGTCCGCGCCGAATTGGATTGAGCTGGCAAATGGTGTTTTGCTTAATCGCCCTATCGGAGTAGGAGATTAGACCCGGGGCAAATGAATCTTCAGCTTATAGCAGACGTAGAGAACCAGGATCGCGCCCAGTGTGGAAAAAATGAGGCCATCGTACGCTCCTCCGACCCTGGATACAGCGAATTCCCTCCAGCGTAGTGACTCAATTTCCGGTAACCGCATCAGGACCTGACGGAAAGCGCGGTGCCTACGCGGCCGAATGAGAACAATCCGCCCAGCAATGTCCCGTGAAAGCGTAGTTACCCCACCCGCGGCGAGAAATCCGTCAGCGTCAGAAACGTCGAGTCAATCTTCTCCACCAATTTCCCATTCTGTTCCGATTTCGCCTTCACGCTCTTCCACTCCGGATCGTCCCGGAAGGCCTTCCAGTTCGCTGCCGCCGATACCGATGCGTACTTCGTGGATGGTCGGCAAACAGGAAGTAATTCGGATACTTCCGGATGGCCCGTCACTCCTTTACAATTCCGATGCTTCCTGAGGAAAGGCTGCCGCGTTGCCGCCGGGTGACCTCAAGGTGGCCACTGTCTCCTCGGGATTGTAAGTTATCGTCCCGCGCTCACGCCTGCACCCTAACATTACTTCTGCTTACCCACGAGCGCACGGATTTCCGCCGGAAAATTCAGCGTTACGGCAATCTGCGGCGAAACCTGTGCAGAGCCGCTCGGCTGGAGAAAAACAAATCTCTGGCAGTCCGCCGAAGCGTCGTAATTCACCACCGGATTGGTTTGCATGGCGGAGTATTCGGCGGCAGAGAGGTTGAAGAGCGGGCGAGCTGGGCCGGCGTGAAACGCCGGCTTCAAATCGATCTCGACATCCATCACCCGATTGCGCGGCTGGTCGTAATACACCATTTCGCGGCCACCATTGCACCACCTGGGAAGGGCCCCGCCGCCCTCCTGCGAAACCTGCCATTGCCCCGTCGCGCTCGGGAATGTGTTCACAAATATCTGATAAACGCCCGACTGGTACGACGAGTACGCAATATAATTCCCGTCCGGCGAAAATGCCGCGCCTCCAGCGTCCTTCTTAAAAAGCTGGGGCCTCGCTTTCTCGCCGAGCGCGAAAGTCCTTAGCTCGCCTTCCGCGCCGCCAGGAAACGTAAGCGCCATGATCTTCCCGTTCGATGACACCGTGTCCGGATCTGACGGCTTTTCTCCCTTCAGGACGAGCTGCTCCCCGCCGGTTCCGTCGATGCGCCTCGCGTACACGCTGCCGTCTCCTCCCCGAGTCGAATCATAGAAAATTGTTGAGCCGTCCGCCGACCATACGGGATAGTCGTTGCTACCCTCAAACGTCAGCCGGCTCATGTTTCCCGTTCCAAAGTCATAGGTCCACAGGTCTCCTTCGCCGCTGACAATGCTGTTGTCTTTGTCGTTGACGGTCAGTACGAGGCGTTTGCCATCGGGTGAGAAGCGCGGAATGGAATACCCGCGCGGCGGCACCGGCAGAACGTGCGCCTCGCCTTTGCGATCTGTAATCACTACCACGCGGCCCGTCGAGACGGAACTCCCCCGCAGATACGTCATTGTGCCGTTTGCCGCCACTGCAAAATAGGCCACTCCGCTCGTTGGATCATTGTCCACGGCGTCCGAGAGTTGTACCGAGCTCCCCGTGTTTTCCATGCGACTTTCGTTGAAAGGCAACGCCGAGAGCGTGCCCGCGCGCGAGTAGAGCAAGTATCCCTGCGGAGAATAGCGCGCCATCCCTCCGTGCGCCAAAACTCGGGTTTTCCTATCCGCAAATGAATAGACCGCAATTTCAGCATCATCGTAACTTGCCGCACTAGTGGACATGCCAATCGTGAAGATCACGCCTTTGCCGTTGGGCAACACATCCGGCCAGCGGTATGTGCGCTCGCCCTTGGACTGATCCGGCAAGGCCACCTGCTCCGGTTGCCCGCCGGTTTCCGAAACTCGCATCAGCCCTGAGGTATAGTCGGGAGAAAAAATAATCGTGCCATCGGGCGTCCAGCTTCCGCCGCGCTGATTCGGAGCATCGGCCAACGCCTGTGCCGTGCCTCCGGCGGCAGGTACTTTCTTAAGTTTGCCGGCGGCAAAAAAACCGACCCATTTGCCATCGGGGGAAAAAAATGGACCCGCGCCGTCCTCTGTTCCGGCCATCGGCTCCGCTTCCGTTTCATCCGCCGAACGGCTATAGAGTTGGTGGACATCGCCCTTTGTGCCCATGAAGACAACCTGCCTGCCGTCCGGCGATATGGCCAGGTTCGTTGAATCCCGTGTGACGAGGCTCACTCCATCCGGCGGGGAGATATCCAGCTTCGTGACCGAGCGTGTGCTTCCCGAGCGGGACGCGAAATACCCATAGCCAATCGCAGCAATAAGCAGCGCGAGAGCGACGGTCGCAACCGTCCACGGTAACGCGTTGCGCCAAAAAGGCGCGGGAGCCGCGTGTAGGGACGGCTTTATGCCCCCCTCTGCTGGTGCTGTTTCGTATTGCGTCGGAGCATCGGAGAGAACTTCTTCCAGCGCGATGCGCGCATCACCGATAGATTGCAGGCGTTGGCGCGGATCTTTTTTCAGGCTGCGCTGCAACAGTTCACGAATGCGCGCCGGCGTATTCGCAGGGAACGCGCCCCACTCCGGTTCGCTCTTGATCACCGCCGCCAGCGTGTCCGTCACCGTCTCGCCGCTGAACGCCATCTTCCCCGTCAGCATCTCGTACAGCACGCACCCAAACGCCCAAATATCTGTGCGCCGATCCACCGATTTGCCTTTGGCCTGCTCCGGCGACATATACGCTGCGGTGCCCAAAATAATTCCCGCCTGCGTCGCCATTCGCGTGATCGTCGGTGAACTCGAAATATCCATCGCCGCCGGACCGGCTTCCAGCGCCTTCGCCAAACCGAAATCCAGAATCTTTACCGTCTCGTTTCCGGCAATCTTGATGTTGGCCGGCTTCAGATCGCGGTGAACGACGCCGCGCTCGTGCGCGTACTCGAGAGCTTCGCAAATCTGCTTCGCAATCGGCAGCGCTTCCTCCATCGCAATCGCGCCAACCTTGATTTTTTCCCCAAGCGTTGGCCCTTCCACCAGTTCCATCACCAACGCGTCGGTCGCGCCCGAATCTTCGAATCCGTAAATCGCAGCGATGTTGGGATGATTGAGGGAAGCAAGAAGTTGGGCTTCGCGACGAAAACGGACCATGCGTTCCGCGTCGGCGGAAAATGCGACGGGCAAGACCTTCAGCGCCACTTCGCGTCCGAGCTTGGTATCGCGCGCGCGATAGACCTCACCCATTCCGCCCGCGCCGATGGGCGCGACGATCTCGTAGGAACCAAGTTGTGTACCATTCGTCAAGCCCATGAGCAGCAGGGATTATAGGCCTGTTAGAACGGCGCCCGCAAAATAAACGATCGTTCGCGAACGCAGCATGCGGAAACATTTTCCGTTTTCACCTTTGTTGGCGATGCAAGAAAGTCAGCGCGTTCGGGACGTATTGTTTGAATGTATGAGTCAGGAGGAGCGCTTGGTGTACAAAGACTGAGCTCAGCGTAGGCGCTGATTCAGCGACAACCAAGGAGGTTCCTCCATGGAAAATATGTATTACATCGGCTTGGATGTTCACAAGAAAACGATCAGTTACTGTGTGAAGGATGGCAGCGGTCAGATTCACGCCACGCGGGCGGACCTGGACCGAAGTTCTCCCTCCGCAAACCGCTCTCATGAATCTGGTGGCCAATACTTACGGAAACACAATTCTTGACTCGACGATGCGAGCTCAAGAATTTCGCGTGCTGGGCCAAATCGCTGAGTCTTTACCCATTCGGAGACTGGTTGCCGGCGTCGGCGCCACCCAATTCGATCGACTGTATGCTTTAGTTTGCGGTGATCTCGCTCGACACCACCGATAGGGATCCTTTCATCATAAAAATTTAATGATCAACCAGATACATTTTGATATCTAGTATTACTTTGGGAACTCCGTGCGCAAGACTCCGCTTGCCAGCCTCTCTCTCTGTGCCATTATGAAACATCGAGTCCTTGCTGTGGCAGAAGCTTGAAACGGAGCGGGCTTCCCGGTGGGACGCAAATTTCAGGGGAGGATACTCGGATGCGCAAGTTTCTTGGCTTAATGGCTCTTTTCGCTTTCTCTGCATTACCCGCCTTGGCACAAAACACCCCTAAGCTTGAGGTATTCGGTGGCTATCAGTATTTGCACTTCGATCTCAGCGGGGGCGCGC
>DASRQP010000387.1:0-7899 GCA_035696585.1 Candidatus Acidiferrales bacterium
CCGTCGCCAATTTCGATTCGTGCGGATGAACGCCAACGGTTCCGTAAATCCAATCGTACTTCTCCGCGAAAGGAATCGCCGCATCCAGACGATCCGATGCCGTGCCGCTGCCAATGGCGAGAATCGTCGTCACGCCTGCTCCGCGCGCGCGCGCCAGCATCTCGTCGCGGTCAGCGTCGAATTGCGGAAATTCCAGATGGGCGTGCGAGTCAATAATTTCCAAGCGAGATTCCTTAGGTAGCCGACTCAAGATTTTTGCGAGATTGCCTCGGAAATATAATAGCCCGAAACACGATGGCCGAAACTACACCGCCTGGTACGGCCAACAAGGGCGACAGTGCGTTAAGATCTCTCGTGAAAGAATGTTCCACGAAATCGTAGGCCATAGCCTTGGCGATCAAATCCGCCGCATAATAGACCGCAAGGTAGGCCATCCCAAGGACCGCGCCACCTGCGGCGAATGCGGACCATTCACGGATTCGGTGACGACGAAAAACCAGCCAAGCGGGGACTCCAAGGAGTAGCTCACAGAGGTAAGCTTGCGGCAAAGAGACGAGCGCGGACAGCAAGACTCCTTCCCAATAACGACTGAACGACAGGTCAGCCGTGAGAATAAAGGCTAACAGAAACGGAATTGGCAAGGGCGCGAGTGCGAACGCTGCTATCGTTCTAAAGTAACGCATCGGATCGGGTAATTATACCTTCGCTCCCCTGCGCATAGTAGGTTCGAAAGAATAGCGCTTCACGTCATCGCGGAAGTTACGCGAGCTATTTTAGGCGCGCGCCAGCGGGCACGTCTTCCGTGAACGTGCAAAGGACGGGGCGGCCGTCCGGCGCGACCGAAGCAGCGACGATCATGCCATTCGACTCGACTCCACGCAGTTTGCGCGGAGCCAAATTCGCGACGACCACTACTTTTTTGCCAATCAAATCTTCGGGCGCATACGACGTGGCGATGCCCGCGACGACCTGGCGAACTTCTTCCCCGATGTCCACGAGCAACTTCAAAAGCTTGTCAGCTCCGGCGACGCGTTCGGCGGATTTCACCACGCCGACGCGCATCTCGACCTTCGCGAAATCCTCGATGCCGATTTTCGCGGGACCAGCCGCCGCTGCAGGTGCTGCCGCTCCGCTTTGCACGCCGCCGCTTGCCGGCGATGATGATGCGGGATTGCGAATCTCTTCTTCCATGGCTTCGATCCTTTCGAAAGCTTCCTTTTTGTCCACGCGCGGAAAAACTCCTTCAGGCTTGTTAACGTGTCCCGCCTGTTTCGGGCCGGCAGACAAATCATCGCTCAGCATTTGACTCGCTAGCGGCGTCGTGTTCCCAAGCTGTTCCCAGATTTTCTGCGTCGCATGCGGCAAGACGGGATGCGCGAGCAAGGTCACCACGCGCAGCGCGTCGTACGCCATGTACAACACCATTTCGAGGCGTCCCCATTTCGATTTCTCCTTCACGAGAACCCAGGGCTGGAATTCGACCAGGTATTTGTCGATCTCGGCGATCAGACTCCAAATCGATTCGAGCGCGCGTGAAAAATCGTATGCTTCGTAATAGCGGAGAACTTCCTCGCAAGTCCCGCGCTGAAGTTCAGCGACTTCCCTATCGCGATCATTTTCCTCTTTCGGATTACGCGCAGGAACGCGGCCGCCAAGGTATTGCTCGATCATCGTGATGGTGCGGCTGGTCAGGTTGCCAAGACCGTTCGCGAGATCGGAGTTGTAGCGCGTCAGCAAAGCGTCGCGGCTGAAATTTCCGTCCTGGCCAAAAACCATATCGCGGAGCAAAAAATATCGCAGCGCATCGATTCCTAGCACGCGCGCGATTGGCTGCGGATATTGCATGTTGCCGCGCGACTTGCTCATTTTTTCGTCCGCGAAGAGCCACCAGCCGTGCGCGAAGATTCGCTTCGGCAACGTCTCTCCGGCGGCCATCAAAAACGCGGGCCAGTAGACGGCATGAAAGCGCAGGATTTCCTTGCCAATCAGGTGCATGTCCGCGGGCCAATATTTTTCGAATTCCACTTCGTCGTCCGCGTAACCCACGCCGGTCATGTAACTCGTGAGCGCGTCCGACCACACATAAAAAATATGCTTCTCCTCGCCCGGCCACGGGATGCCCCACTTGAAGGAAGTGCGGCTGATGGAAAGATCGCGCAGGCCGCCGCGCACAAATGCCAGCACTTCGTTCCGGCGCGTATCGGGCTGAATGAAATCTGGCTGCTTCTCGTACAGTTCAAGCAAGCGATCCTGAAACGCGGACAGCTTGAAAAAATAATTTTCCTCGCGGACGCGCTCGGTTGGCCGCTTGCATTCCGGACACAAGTTTCCGGGCAGCGGCTCGTCGACGTACATCTCATCAAAAACGCAGTATTGGCCTTCGTAGCCGCCCTTGTAGACGTAGCCTTGATCCTGCGCCTTGCGGAAAAGCATTTGCACCGCGCGTTCGTGACGCGGTTCCGTGGTGCGCACGAAACGGTCGACGGGCAAATCGAGTTCCTTCCAGAGCGCGCGATACTCAGCGGAAATGCGGTCTGCGAATTCCTGCGGCGACACGCCAGCTGCTTTCGCCGCGCGCTCCACTTTTTGTCCGTGCTCGTCAGTGCCGGTCAGCAACACCACGTCATAGCCGCGCATGCGCTTGTATCGTGCGATCGTATCGGCGACGACCGTCGTGTACGTGTGACCCAGATGCGGGCGCGCGTTCACGTAGTAAATCGGGGTGGTGATGTAAAACTTCGGTTTGGCCATGGATTATTTTGCCGCTTCGCCCAATTTCTGGAAGTGGAAATTGGCGGTTGAAAGCACCTGTTTTAGCGGCAAGCCTTTTTGCGTGGCGATTTTCCGGCAGTCTTCATACTCCGGCGCGGCATTCAGCAGCGTGCCATTCAAGCGCGAAATTTTCATGCGAATGGTGCCCAGCGGCGTTTCGACGGGCACTGATTCGCGCGCCAGCGTTTGCCGGCGAACTTCGTGCGTGCGAATGCCAATTGTGGTCGTTTCACGAAAAATCAAATCGATCAACCGCTCGCGATTCGACATCTCGCACAGAAGCGTCACAAGCTGCCCCGGGCGGTTCTTTTTCATTTGCACGGGAATCGAAAAAATATCCAGAGCTCCCGCGGCCAGAGCGCGTTCCGCGAAATATCCATAGATTTGAGGACTCATGTCGTCGAGGTTTGCTTCGATGACGGTCACAGGAGCGTCCCAATGCTGCTGCGCCTCATTGCCAATCGATTCTCCGATCATCAGGCGCAGAACGTTTGGCTGCTGCGGCAAGTCGGCCGAGCCCGCGCCGTAACCCACCGTTTTCAGTTTCATGGCGGGCATTTGGGCATATTGCGTCGAGAGTGTTGTCGCGATAGCCGCGCCCGTGGGCGTCACCAGTTCTTTCTCAATGCCGCTCGAAAAAGTGGGCGCGTCGCGCAGCAATTCTGTGGTCGCCGGCGCGGGAACTGGCAACAGGCCGTGTTCTGTTTGCACGCGCCCGCTGCCCACATCCATGGTTGAACACGCAAAAGTATCGATTCCCAGCAACTCAAATCCGATGGCCGAGCCCACAATATCGATAATCGAATCCACGGCGCCCACTTCGTGAAAATGAACTTTCTCGATGGAGATGTTGTGGACCTTGGCTTCGGCTTCGCCGAGACGCCGGAATATTTGACTGGCACGTTCGGTCGCGCGCGGCGCGAGCGCGGCCTGATCGATCATTTTCAGAATCTGCGACAAATGCCGGTGATGATGCGTTTCCTTCGTTTCGACATTGACCTTCGTCGCTAAGATCGCTTTGCGCTGAACTTTCGCCGCCGAAATGTTCCAGCCCTCGAGATTCAGTTTGCGCAGCTCTGATTCAAGCTGCCGCAAATCAACGCCCGCGTCGACGAGCGCGCCGAGCACCATGTCGCCACTGATTCCTGAAAAACAGTCGAAGTAAGCAAGTTTCATTCGATCTTCGCTTCCCAATACGCCAATTCAGCAGAGACAATGTTCACGGCAACTCCGCTGAGAAATCGCGAAAACTAGATACTATGCTGCGCTCCGAACACTGTCAAACGCCGCCGACTGATGTATTTTTGCGGCTGACGCCGCGTCCCTATTTTGACTGGGCTGCTCGAACCCCCTATAATCACTTACCCTTTTTGCGAAAAGAGAATTCGTGTATCAGCCAATTGAAAAACGCGTTCGCGAGGCTCTGGCGGCGTTCATCCGTGCGAAATATGGAGTCGAGATCAACGTCGTCACGGAGCGCCCGCCGAAAATCGAGATGGGAGAAATTGCCTCTCCTGTGTGTTTCGAACTTGCGAAGCGTCTGAAGCGAGCGCCGCGGCAAATTGCGCAGGAGATTGCGGCGACAATTGGCAAGATCGATGGTGTCGAGCGCATCGAGATTGCCGGCGGCGGATACTTGAATGCCTATCTGGATCGCGGAGCGTTTTTTGACGACGCCGCTTCATCCGCAGGCCGCGAAGCCATTCGTGCATCTGCAAAATCACCGAAAGCAATCGTCGAACACACGAACATCAATCCCAATAAGGCGGCGCATATCGGGCATTTGCGAAACGCGGTGCTCGGTGACGCGTTTGTCCGCCTGCTGCGATATACCGGCCGGCGTGTCGAAGTGCAAAACTACATTGACAATACGGGAGTGCAAGTCGCCGATGTTGTTTTGGGTTTCGTACATCTGGAAAAGAAAACGACGGCTGAAGTTCGCGCGCTCGCCGCGCAGCCGCAATTCGATTATTTGTGCTGGGATTCATATGCGCGCGTCACGCACTTTCTGGAAGAAGACAAAGCGCGGCTGGAGTTGCGCGGCGAAATAATCAAAGCAATTGAGCACGGCTCCGGCGACGCGGCTGAAATGGCGGAAATCGTTTCGACTGCCATTGTTCGCTGCCATTTGAAAACCATGAGCCGCTTGGAAATTGAATACGACCTGCTGCCCCGCGAAAGCGAAATTCTGCATTTGAAATTCTGGGATGCCGCATTTCAAATGCTGAAGGAGCGCAATGCAATTCACAAAGCCAGCACTGGCAAAAACGCTGGCTGCTGGGTGATGAGGCTGCCATCGGAGAAAGATGCGAACGAGTCGGACGAACCGGACGACGAAGCGGACGCAAAAATAATTGTGCGCTCGAATGGAACGGTCACGTACGTCGGGAAGGATATCGCCTACCAGCTTTGGAAATTCGGTTTGCTCGGCAAGGATTTCTACTATGAGCCATTTCTCACTTATCCGGACGGCCGGAAACTTTGGGTCACGTGCAGCGAGAGCGGCTCACCCGACGCTCCGCCGTTTGGACGCGGACAGGAAGTATTCAACGTGATTGATTCGCGTCAGGCGTATCCGCAGCAAGTTGTAGTAGCAGGATTGCGGGCGCTGGGATTCAATTCGGAGGCAGATCGCTCCGTCCATTTTTCCTACGAAATGGTGGCACTGACGCCGCGCTGCGCCGCGGAAATGGGTTACCAGCTTTCGGAAGAGGAAGCGAAGAAACCATACGTGGAAGTCAGCGGACGCAAAGGGCAAGGCGTGAAGGCCGATGATTTACTCGACCAGCTTGAACAACGAGCGCGCGCGGAAGTGGATTCGCGCCATCCGGAAATTCCGGACGCGGAACGCGGAGCGATTGGGCATGCCATTGCGATTGGGTCGCTGCGATATTTTTTACTGAAATTCACGCGCGGGACGATTATCGCCTTCGATTTCAAGGACGCGCTCAGTTTTGAAGGCGAGACTGGCCCGTACGTGCAATACGCCGTGGTGCGCGCGCGAAATATCTTCCGTAAGGTAAGCGAACAGGAACCGCAATTCTCTCTTGAGCGCCTCGCAGAGATTGCTGACGCCAAGACAGCGCAGCGTCTACTCGCGGCTCCTGAAGGCAACGACCTGTGGGAACTTTCGTTGCTTGCCGGTTCGCTTGGCGCGCAGGTGGAAGCCGCGGGAAGCGCGCACGAGCCCGCGTTCATTGCAAAATACGCGTTTCAACTCGCGCAGCAATTCAATTTGTTTTACCACAAGCATCACATTCTCTCGGAAGAAGACCGAAGCAAGAGAAACTTTCTGCTGCTGCTGAGCGCGCTGGTGGAAAAGCAACTCGTCACGGCGCTCGAGCTTCTTGGCGTCGAAGCGCCGGAAAAGATGTAGCACCATTCGAAACGAATTGGGCCGCCCCAGGGACCGCTTATCAGAGAACAAAAGCGGCGTCGAGCCGCCGCACTCCAAAGAAACAAGCCGCAGACCTTCGAAAGGCGCGAAGGTCTGCGCTACTAAATCGAAGGCGAAAGCTCCTCACATTTTCATTGCGAAATCGACCAGCGTGCGAATGGCGACGCCGGTGGGGCCGGAGGCGGACCAGGGTTTTGCGTCGTCGCGCCAGGCGGTTCCGGCGATGTCGAGATGGACCCAGGGCGTGTCGTCCACGAATTCTTTGATGAACCACGCCGCAGTGATTGCGCCGCCGCCTTTGCCGCTGCCGGTGTTGCGAATGTCGGCGATCTTGCTCTTGATCATTTCCTGGTATTCGTCGTCGATGGGCATGGGCCACATTTTCTCGCCGGCGGCGCGCGCGCTTTCGAGTACGCGATCGAGAAATTCGCGCGGCGTGCCGAAGGCACCGACGTGGACGTTGGCGAGAGCGACGACGATGGCTCCAGTGAGAGTGGCGGCGTCGATGAGGTGTGTGGCGCCAAGTTTTTTCGCGTAGCAGACGGCGTCAGCGAGGATGAGGCGGCCTTCGGCGTCGGTGTTGATCACTTCAATGGATTTGCCGGACATGGCAATTTGGACGTCGCCGGGCTTTTGCGCGCGGCCGCCGGGCATGTTTTCCGTAGCGGGAACGACGGCCATGACTTCGATGGATGGCTTGAGGCGCGCGAGGGCGCGAAGGACGCCGAGCATGGTAGCTCCGCCGCTCATGTCGGTCTTCATTTCCTCCATGTTGGCGGCGGGCTTGATCGAAATGCCGCCCGTATCGAACGTGACGGCTTTGCCGACTAAAGCAAGGACAGGCGCGCCGGCCTTTTTCTGGGCGGGGCGATAGCGCACAACAATCATGCGCGGCGGCTCTTCGCTTCCCTGCGCGACGCCGAGAAGCGCGCCCATTTTCAGTTCGGCGATTCGCTTTTCGTCGAGGATGTCGATTTCAAGACCCGCCTCTTTCGCCATGGCTTCCGCGCGCGAGGCCAGCATGCGCGGAGTGAGACGATTGGATGGCTCGTTGATGAGGTCGCGCGCGAAATTCTCCGATTCACCGATGATTGTTGCGCGGGCAATGGCCGCTTCGATTTCCCCGCGAGACGCCGCCGGAAAACCGAGGAGCGAAACGCGCTCGATGGCTTTATTGTTTTTCTTTTGCGTTTGATATTTATCCGATTCGTAGTCTGCGTGGAGCAAGCCTTCGGCAATCGCTTGCGCGGCGGCGGGCGTACGATCTTTGTCGGCGGGCAGAAATGCGAAAGTCTTTACGCCGCGGGCTTTCAGATAACGGAGAGCCGCTCCCGCGATTTTGCGCAGTTCCGCGTGCGAGAACTTCTCCGGCTTTCCGGCGCCGACCAGGAGCAAGCGCTTGGCGGCGAGTCCAGCGGGATAATGCAACAAGATCATTTCGAGCGGTTTTCCGCTCAATTCCCCGCTGTCGGCGAGAGGTTTAATCTTGCCGCCGAGGGTGCGGTCGAGTTCAGCGACAGTTCCCTCGAAACGGGCGTCTTTGTCTCCGAATACGTAGGTGACGATCGCGTCCGCAGATACGGACGAAAATGGCTGGGCTTCCAATTGAATTTCCATGTTCCCCTTTCGTTTCTTTAGCGGCGTTTATAACGATGCATCGCATCTTTCGCTTCGCGTTTGTCTTCTTTTTCGCGTTCGGCTGCGCGGCGATCCCAGTCTTTCTTTCCACG
>DASRQP010000388.1:0-2170 GCA_035696585.1 Candidatus Acidiferrales bacterium
ATCCGCATCCGCGGAGGACTTCTTCGCCATCTCGCTCTTTGCTCGCTCCAGCGCTGTTAGCGCGCGCGCAACATCGATTTCCTCCGCGCGCTCGCAAGCATCGGCCAGCACGATCACTCGTCCTGGCAAAACTTCCACGAAGCCCTTTATCACCGCAAAATACTCAACACCACTGCCTTTGCGATACGAAAGCGTCCCAACGCCAAGCTCGGAAAGCAGCGGCGCGTGCCCCGGCAGGATGCCCATGTATCCTTCCTTGCCGGGCAATTCGACCGACTGCACAGTCTCGTGAAGCACAAATCGCTCAGGCGTCACAATGTCGAGCTCGATGTTTTCCGGTAGCATCGCTTCTGGATCGCCTTCCCTTCCGCTTTCAAATTACGCGCTGGCCGCCATCTTCTCGGCCTTTTCTCGCGCCTCTTCGATCGTCCCCACCATGTAGAACGCTTGCTCGGACAAATCGTCGTGCTTCCCTTCCACGATCTCTTTGAACCCGCGAATCGTGTCCTCCACTTTCACGTACTTCCCTTCGAGGCCCGTGAACTGCGCCGCCACGAACATCGGCTGCGACATGAATTTCTGAATCTTGCGCGCGCGCGCCACGATCAGCTTGTCTTCCTCGGGCAATTCCTCGATGCCGAGAATCGCGATGATATCCTGCAAATCCTTATAGCGTTGCAGCGTCAATTTCACCGAACGCGCCACGTCGTAGTGCTCCTGGCCTACGATGCGCGCGTCCAGAATGCGCGAAAAACTTGCCAGCGGATCGACGGCGGGATAAATGCCCAACTCCGAAACCTGGCGGCTCAAGTTCGTTGTCGCGTCAAGGTGCGCAAACGTCGCGGCTGGCGCGGGATCCGTGTAGTCGTCCGCGGGCACGTAAATTGCCTGCACCGAAGTGATCGAGCCTTTCTTCGTCGATGTGATGCGTTCCTGCAGCTCGCCAATTTCCGTGTTCAAGTTCGGCTGGTAGCCCACCGCAGAAGGCATGCGCCCCAGCAGCGCCGATACTTCCGAGCCCGCTTGCACGAAACGGAAAATATTGTCGATGAAGAGCAGCACGTCGAGCCCTTCCGCATCGCGGAAATATTCCGCCACAGTCAATCCAGTCAGCCCGACGCGCAAGCGCGCTCCGGGCGGCTCCGTCATCTGCCCGTAAATCAGCGCCGCGCGCGACTTCTCTGAATTCCCCGGCACGATAACGCCGCCCTCGCTCATTTCCAGCCACAGGTCGTTGCCTTCGCGCGTGCGCTCGCCTACTCCGGCGAACACGGAAACGCCGCCGTGCTTCATCGCGACGTTGTGAATCAGCTCCATAATCAGCACCGTCTTGCCAACGCCCGCGCCGCCGAACAATCCGATCTTGCCGCCCTTCAGGTACGGCTCAATCAGGTCAACCACCTTAATGCCCGTCTCGAACATCTCGAGCGATGTGGATTGCTGGTCAAGCGCGGGAGCCGGCCGGTGAATCGCCCAGTGCTCCTTCGCCTCCACTGGACCCAGTTTGTCCACGGGCTCGCCGAGCACATTCAGTATCCGTCCCAGTGTGCCGCGTCCCACGGGAATTGAAATTCCCGCTCCCGTATCGATCGCTTTCATACCGCGAACCACTCCCTCGGTCGGTTTCAACGCCACCGCGCGCACGCGTCCTTCGCCCAAGTGCTGCTGCACTTCGGTGACGATGTCGAGCGGCTCCGGAACCTCGAAGCCTTCGCTCGTGATGCGCACCGCGTTGTAAATCTGCGGCAAGTGACCTTCCTCGAATTGCACGTCCACCACCGGCCCGATCACCTGCACCACGTGGCCAACGTGCCCGCCTTTTTTCTCTGCTGCCTTTGAATCCTCTGCCATCGGAAAGCTCCCTTGCCTATGAGGACGCCGCGAAAGCGGCGCCGCTTACGATCTCAATAATTTCCTTGGTGATGCTGGCCTGGCGAATGCGGTTCATGTCCAGCGTCAACTCTGTAATTAACTCTCCTGCGTTGGTCGTGGCCGCATCCATAGCCGTCATGCGCGCAGCATGCTCCGCGGCGGCCGATTCGAGCAGGATGCGGAAGATTTCTGTTTCCAAATAACGCGGCACCAGATGCGCGAAAATCTCCTCTGGCGGCTCCTCGTAGATGTAATCCACGGTTTCCAACAATTCCGCGGACTCCTTTTTCGTTTCGGA
>DASRQP010000389.1:0-10612 GCA_035696585.1 Candidatus Acidiferrales bacterium
CAAACAGATTTCAGCCGTGCCGTCAAATACGATGATGCCGCAGCATTCCTCGACGAGCAGATGAAATTGAACATCGCCTGTCGCGGCTGGCTCGAGACTGCCTATTACGACTTGGGCAGCGATTATCGCGCGAGTGGCAACGCGAGCTACACGCTCAGCTACATGGCGCAGATGGGCGGCTGGGCCGTGATGGACTATGCCCTGAATTTCGCGAAAGACCCTGCAACCTACATGCGGCTAGGATTCGCCTCCTACCTGAGTTCATGGGCGCTTCTCAATTCCGGCACGCCAGAATCCAACTACGGCTATTGGTATCCGGGGAAAAACGACGACGGCGGCGCAAGCGGCGGCTTCGAACCGCGTCCCTGGGGCCGCGCGTGGTTGGGCAATAAGGAAATGGGGCGCGGCCCGTGGTGGTACTCCGGCGAAATCGATTTGGGTTTCACGGGAGCATTGCGAACCGCCGCAACCGTTGTTGTGGACGATCCGATTTTCGGACTCTTCGCGTACGGCGGCGATCTTGAAACTAAGAACGGATTGACGCAGGTAGTTCCGAAGGACGGCTTGCGCACGCGCTTCCATATCTTGCGTGGCGCTCAACGCGTGCACATCCTTCTCGGCCGCGACGGCTTCGCCAAAGGTCAGCACGTGTCATTTAACGGCTCGCTGCGTCGCATAAATTTCATTCTGGAGAATCGTGCTGCGGCTCCGCATCAAACGGCCATCAATATCTCCGGTTTGCCGGCGGGAAGCTACGAAGTGACGCTCGGAGACCATCCGGCGCAGAAATTCGCCAGCAAGCCGGGAGCGGATAATCAGCTTCTCATCCCGATGGATGGCGATAAAGTTTCGGTGGAGCTAACCAGGCTGCCGTCGAGTGCACACTGAAACAAGTATGCAACGCAGTGCGGCAGGAGTCTGTTGGAAAGGTTCTTGCTTGCTGTCGCGAATCTCGGTATAAGGTTTTCGAAAATCGCTGCCATATCGCAATTTGTAACTGATCTTGTCAAGTAAACGTTTTCTACGGAAAAGGAGCTCTTGATGACGAAGCACGGATTCTTTTTTATTTTTGTACTCGCGGCCGCTGTCGTCGCCGTCCAAGCTTCTTCGGGGCGTCGCTCCAAGCCTCGCGCGGCTAAAGCCGGTTCTCGTGCCGCGGAATCGACGCCTGTTTCCATTGGAGGGGGGCCCGCAGTGATCTTGGAGAGACCGCAGTCGACTGACCGCAGCAAACCCCAATTCCTTGGCGCGACTATCCTGCCGGGAAACGGCATGAACCTGCTTCAGGTCAGAGCCTATTTGCCGGGCAAGGGCGACATTGACGTCATCAACGCGCCGAGTTTGCCCGAAGCCAAAAACCTTCTCGAAAATCAAAACGACGCTTTTGGCAACAAGAGTTTTTCCATGGGCGGGGCAATTCTTCTGCCGTACCCAAATCGAATTCGCGGAAAGCTCTCTGCCGACGGAAAGATTATTGAGACCGCGATCGGCAGCCAGCCGCTCTCCCTTCCGGCGAATTGGAAGGGCAAGAAACCCGGCGCTGAAGTTCACGCGATGCACGGCTTGATTATGTCCGCGCATTTCGAGGATGTGAAATTCCACAACGGCCCAGCGGAGTCAACTGTATCGGGTTTCCTTCACGGCGGAAATTTTGACGGTCACTGGCCGTCCAAGACCGACGTCAGCGTGCGGATGATTTTGAAGAATACCGCGCTGGACGTCATCGTCACCGCCAAGAATGTTGGAAACGAAAAGCTGCCTATGGGAATAAGCTTCCATCCCTACTTCCGTTTTCCGAGCGGTAACCGGGCGCAAGCAAGGTTGCACCTGCCAGCCGACATGCGAACTCTCGTGAACAACTACGATGATGTTTTCCCAACGGGGAAAGTGGTGCCGGTGAAGGGCACGCCGTACGATTTCACCGCTCCTGGCGGCGCAGCTCTGGGGCCTACGCTCTACATGGATGATTGCTTCACGGATATCAAGCGCAATGCCGCGGGGAACGCGGTTATCGATGTGATCGACCCAGCCGCGAAATATGGCCTTCGCATCACGGCGCTCTCCCCGCAAATCAAAGCCATCCAGGCTTACGCGCCTCCCGACAAAGATTTTATCGTCCTCGAACCGCAGTTCAACTTGGCGGATCCGTTCAACACGAAAATTTGGGGGCACAGAAATACCGGCATGGATTGGCTGGCGCCCGGACAGTCCGTATCGTGGCACGTCAGATTGGAGTTGTTTATTCCTGGACGATAGCCCAACCGAGAAGAAAGCCTTCGCGGCGGCTCGGGCGCGTTTCAGCGTCCGTCTCCGTTTCGATGCGCTTAATAGTTTATAGAGGAGGCTGCATGAATTCGTATCGTCGTCGTGTCATCATTTCAGCCACGACTCTTTGTTTCTTGCTCATCCCCGCGCTGGCAAAGGCGCAAGGAACTCTCCAGGACTACCAGCGCGCGCAGCGTTTTCTGGGTGGCAACATGCGCTCGATGGTTTCCGTCGCGGATATTCGTCCCACGTGGATTGAGGACAGTGACCGCTTCTGGTATCGCAGCGACGGCCCGAAGGGCTCGGAGTTCATCGTCGTCGACGCCGCGAAGAATACAAGCGCCCCGGCGTTCGATCACGCGCGGCTGGCAGAGGCTCTATCGCGGGCCTCCAGGCAGCCCTACGACGCGGCCCACTTGCCATTCTTCAGTTTCGAATACACCGACAAAGAGAGCGCGATCCGTTTCCAGATCGATGACGCGGAGTGGACCTGCAAACTAACCAATTACGAATGCACGAAGAGTTCGCGCCCCACAGAAGATCCCTACGAAAACATCTCTCCGGATGGCCGGTGGGCCGCCTACTTGAAAGATCACAACTTATTTTTGCGTGATACTTCGACCGGGGCAGGCGTGCAATTGACGCGCGATGGCGTGCCCGGATGGGATTACGCAACGCCGCTTCCCGACCTTCGTACCCTTGTCACCGAGGGAGTTGAAAAGGGCGAAGACGTTAAGACACGCCCAGACTTATTTTGGTCGCCCGATTCCTCGAAGTTGATTACCTTCCGGATCGATTCGCGCAGTGCCGGACGCTTCACCACTTTGCAGTTTGTTCCTCCCGGTCAGCTCCGGCCGAAGGCTTACGACTATGTTTACCCATTGCCCGGCGAAGTTCTCCCCCATGCCGAAGTAATGGTCTTTGATGTCTTGTCCGGCAAGCGAGTTGACGTGAAAATGTCTCCCCTTGACCTCGAGTTTCAGGGTGGACCCGGCTATTTCCGATGGTTCCCCGATAACAAGAGTTTCTTCTACGAGCGCGGCACGCGCGGAAATAAAGAAACTCAGCTGCGAGTTGTCGACGCCGAAACAGGCGACGAGAAAGTTTTGATCAGCGAAGAGGACGGCCTCTACATCGATCCCGGCGAACACTTCTTCCGTTACATTCCCGACAACGGAGGCATTCTCTGGTCGTCAGAAAAAGACGGCTGGAACCAGTTGTACCTCTACGACGATGAAGGCCATTTCAAGAATCAGGTGACCAAAGGCTCTTGGGTCGTCCGCCAAATCGAAAGTATCGACGCCAAAAACCATCAAATCTATTTCCTGGCCAGCGGCCGCGAGAAAAATGAAGACCCATACCTCACGCATCTTTACCGCGTGAATTTCGACGGATCTGACCTCAAACTCCTCACTCCCGAAAACGCGGATCACACCGTAAGTGTTTCGTCCGACGGTCAATACTTTGTCGACAACTATTCGCGCATCGATTTGCCGGGCGAATCCGTGCTTCGCAGCAGCAGAGATGGCTCGGAAATTCGCGTCCTTGAGAAGACCGACGTAAGCGGGCTGCAAAAAATGGGCTGGAAGAATCCCGAGCCATTCGAAGGCAAAGCCCTCGACGACACAACAGACCTATACGGCGTAATCGTGCGTCCCACAAACTTCGATCCCTCGAAGAAGTATCCCATCGTCGAACAGGTTTACACGGGTCCGCAGGGATTCTTCGCCCCCAAATCATTCGGTGCGGCTTTGCGGCTTCAATCCATGGCGGAACTCGGCTTCGTTGTTGTCATGGTTGACGGCCGTGGCACCACGGGACGTTCGCGCGCCTTCCACGAATTTTCCTATCACAACCTCGGCGGTTCATTCGCCGATCACGTCGCGATGATCAAGCAGATGGCCGCAAAATATCCCTATATGGATATCACGCGCGTGGGAATCTACGGCACTTCCGCCGGAGGCTACGGCTCCGCGCATGCGATTTTGCAGTTCCCGGATTTTTACAAAGTCTGCGTCTCCACTTCAGGTGACCACGATCCGCGCCTCGATAAAGCCTGGTGGAACGAGCAGTATCAGGGCTATCCGGTCGGCAAAGATTACGAAGAACAATCAAATACTTCCATGGCGGATCGCCTCAAAGGGCATTTGCTCCTCATTCACGGCGATATCGACAACAATGTGAATCCCGTCGAAACCATGCGCCTCGTCGATGCCCTCATGACCGCGAACAAGAATTTCGACATGCTCTATGTTCCGAATATGTTTCACGGCGACAGCGGCCCGCACGCGTTGTACGTCAGCCGCCGCCGCTGGGATTATTTCGTTCAGTACTTACTCGGCGTTACGCCCCCAACAGATTTTGAAATCAAGGAACGAAGGCTTCCGCCCGCTCCAAGGAGACCTTAAATTCAGCCAGGTCCCTACGGCGGGTGCATGAAAATCGCAGTTCAGACGAGGCTCGACTGTCAGCCTCAAAGAAAGGCCCGGAAATGCTCAAGATGAATCGCGTCCTCGTTAGTTTAATTCTCACTGTCGTTACCGTCGCCACATGCGCTCTCCCAAGCTACGCCCAGCGTCGTCGTGGTGAAGGCGGCCAGGAAGGATTTCGCTTCCGTTTCATCGGCCCCACCGTCGGCAATCGCGTTGCCGCTGTCGCAGGCGTGTCTGGAGATCCGAATGTTTACTACGCAGGCGCCGCTTCAGGCGGCGTTTGGAAGACGACTGACGGGGGCGCCCGCTGGCTGCCCATTTTTGACAAAGAACCAGTCGCCGCGATTGGTGCGCTCGCCGTGGCGCCTTCCGATCCGAACGTCGTGTGGGCCGGAACGGGCGAAGCGTGGGCCATCCGCGACAGCGACGTCATGGGCAATGGCGTTTATAAGTCCACCGACGCAGGTAAAACCTGGACGCACATGGGACTCGATGCAACGGGACGCATTGGGCGTGTGATTGTGAATCCGCGCGACGCAAACAACGTCTTTGTTTGCGCGCTTGGCCGTACGACGGGTCCTCAGCAGGAACGCGGCGTCTACCGCACCACGGATGGCGGAAAGAATTGGGAACGCGTTTTGTTTGTCGACGAAAATACCGGGTGCTCGGGCCTCGCGATGGATCCACAAAATCCTGACGTATTGTTTGCGGGTACGTGGCAGGTCGTCATGCATACCTATGGCGAACTCAGTGGTGGGCCCGGCAGCGGTGTTTATGTGTCGCATGATGGCGGGACGAAGTGGACGCGCATCGAGGGTCATGGCATGCCGAAACCGCCCGTCGGAAAAATTGACGTAGCGGTTGCCCCGACGGATTCCGATCGCGTCTACGCATTGATCCAAACCAAAGATCAAGGCTCCGTCTGGCGCTCCGACGATGGCGGCGAGAACTGGCGTGTCGTCAACTGGCAGCGCGCGCTAATCGGCCGCGCGGGCTATTACATTCGCATCGCGGTTTCCTCCGGGAACGAGGACGAAATCTATATCGCGAATAGCGGCTTCTACGAATCCATCGACGGCGGTGAAACGTTCAAAGAAGTTCCGTGGGGCGGTGACAATCATGACATTTGGGTCGACCCTAAGAATCCAGATCGCTTCGCCCTGACCAACGATGGCGGCATTCTGCTCACCACGGCGCACGGGCGCGGATTCAATCGCGTCAACTTGCCCATCGGCCAGATGTATCACGTCGCCGTCGACAATCAAATTCCTTACGACGTTTACAGCAACATGCAGGACGACGGCAACATGCGCGGGCCTAGCACATCATTTGGATTTGCCTTCGGTGGCGGTGAACAACCTGGTTGGGACCATGCCATGGGCGGCTGCGAATCCGGCTGGACTCTGCCGGATCTGTCCGATCCGAATATCGTCTGGGCCACTTGCTACGGGAATGAAGTAACGGTTTGGGATGCGCGAACCAAAATGGCCCGCTCCGTTAGCCCCTGGATTCACACGCTGGACTCTGCTCCAAATGACGCGAAATACCGCTGTCATTGGACGCCGCCCCTCGCGATCGATCCCTTCGATAACAAGACCGTCTACTACGGCTGCCAGGTGATTTTTAAAACCAGCGACGGCGGCGTGCACTGGTCTGTCATCAGTCCTGATCTTTCGACAAACGATCCCAGCAGAATCGTTTCCTCCGGCGGCATCGTCGGAGACAATTTGGGCCAATTTTATGGCGAGGTCGTGTTCGCCATCGCGCCCTCGCAAATCCAGAAAGGCCTGATCTGGGCCGGCACAAACGACGGGCAAGTCTGGTACACAAAAGACGGCGGCGGTCACTGGAACAACGTCACGAAAAATATTTCCGGATTGCCCGCATGGGGCACGGTTACGAGCATCGAGCCTTCGCATTTCGAAGCCGGCACCGCCTACGTCTCAATCGATTTTCACCTGATGGACAACCGGGATCCTTATATCTATAAGACCACTGATTTCGGCCAGAGTTGGACGCAGATCTCAAGCGATTTGCCCAAAAACGAATTGTCTTACGTCCGCGTTGTCGCCGAAGACCCGAATTGCAAAGGTCTCCTCTTCGCCGGCACAGGAAATGACTTGTATTACTCGTCTGACGATGGAGCTCACTGGAAAGTCCTCGACGACGGCCTTCCGCACGCCACCGTTTCGTGGGCTGTCGTGCAAAAACAATTCCACGATCTCGTCGTTTCCACGTATGGTCGCGGACTTTATATTTTGGACGACATCACTCCCTTAGAGCAGATGGCAAAGGACCATTCTGACGGCGCTGTGCGATTCTTCGCGCCGCGCGCCACCTACCGTTTCGTACGCGGCGGGCGAGCGATTCTCGATTACTCCCTCAAGTCCGCAACAAAGGAGCCGGTAGACATTGAAGTCCTCGACGAGCACAACACCGTCATCCGCAAGCTAAAGGCTCCGGGAAAGGCTGGCGTGAACCGAACGGCGTGGGATCTGCGTTACGAACCGCCTCATGTGATCGCGCTTCGCACCGCGGCCCCCGATAATCCGCACATCTGGGAGGAGCCTCGTTTCCGAGGCAAAGATTCACGCCCCGTCACGCACTGGGGAATTGAGGGAGCGCAAGTCGGTCCCATCGTCGCGCCCGGCAAATACACTTTGCGGCTTACTGTCAACGGCCAAACATTCACCCAGCCGCTCACAATTCTCAAAGACCCGCACGCGCCAAGCACCGACGCGGATATCGACGCCTCCGTGAAAACCCTTCTTCGCATTCGCGACGATATCACCCATACGTCGGACATGGTCAACCGTATCGAGTGGATGCGAAAGCAACTGGACGATGTGAACGCGATGCTCGCCGACCAGAAAAGCAAGGCCGATTTGCGCAAATCCGTTCAGCAGATGGATCAGAAAATGCAATCCGTCGAGTTCAAGCTGCTGGCGCGCGAGCAGGCGAACAGCGACGACAAATATTACACGGATGCTTACAAGGTCTATCTGAATCTCATCTGGCTCAACGGGGAAGTGGGCACCGGCGCGGGAGACGTGGCAGGCGGTGCGGATTTTGCTCCAACTCCCGCGTCGCTCGAAGTACTCCAGAGCATCGAAAAAAGCCTTTCGGAGGCGACTGCGGATTATCAGAACCTGATGACTCAACAACTCCCTGCTTTCGATCGCACATTGACGCAGCAGGGAATTACTCCGTTAACGGCTGCGATGCCACCGGTCACTGCCATGAGCAGCACGACGCGATAAAGGAATCGGGGAACGCTCGGCCAAAGAAACGACCGGCCACAGAAATGGTGTCGGTCGGATCGACGAGAGGTCTGAAAAATATAGCGAGGGGAGTGGGCGAATTACGCGCGACGCTGCTTCAGAAATTCTTTCAGCGTGCTTCCCGCATTGTGGATGTGGCGTTGCAGTAACTCGCATGCGGCGGCAGCATCTCGCTTGCGGCACAGTTCCAGAAGCATGCGATGTTCCTCTTTGGCGCGTTCAAATGCGTGCGTCAAGTAGAGTTGCAGCCGCGTGTAGCGATCCCCGTTGTTATTGATTGTTTGAATCATGGACATGAAGCGAGGACGGTTGGCCCGCGAATACAGCGTGGAATGAAATTGCCAGTTCAAGCGGCCCCAGGTTCCCACTTCTTCTTCCTTCCACAGCGCCTTTTCGTACTTTTGCAGTATCGCTTCCGCTTCCTTGAAGTCGTCTTCAGTGAGGTTTGGTATGGAGAGTCTCAATACCTCGCTCTCGAGCAGAACGCGAATGTCGAATAGCTCCTCGATTTCTTCCGGTGAAAGCGCGGAAACAACGCCGCCACGGTGCGGCACGATGGTAATCAGTCCCTCCGCTTCCAACTGGCGCATGGCCTCGCGGACGGGGATGCGGCTCACCTGAAAATCCGACGCAATCGCGTCCTGCCGCAATTGTTCTCCCTCTTGAATCTCGCCCCGAATGATCATTTCGCGCAGTTTATCCGCCACAGCCGAAGCGAGTGACGTCCGGGGTATGCCGTTGCCAGCGGCCTTGATTGCTTGCCCTTCGACCTTTGGATTCATAGCCTTATAGGCGATCGGCTCGGATAACAGAGCCAATCGTCCCAAATCACGCAGAACATATCATATTATTTATTAACTCGGATAGGATTTATACCATTTTCAGTACGTTTCGGCGTCAGCCCTTTCCAAGGAAAGCTCCGCCGGGCTTTCTATACGGATTCCGGACTGGATTCCGCGTCGTGAACTTCCCGCATCCCCGCGGAGCGAGACAGCACGCCGTACACCGGAATCCCCAAAAGTACGATAACCAGTCCCGGCCAGGTCGTTGACGCGCGATATGTGAAGAGCATTGCCAGAATGGCTCCGGCGCCCAGGATATAAATCACCGGAAGCCACGGGTATCCCACAGCACGGTAGGGCCGCTCGGCGTTGGGCCGGATAATCCTAAGCCGAAAGATTCCCGCAATCGTCAAAATGTAGAAAATCAGCGCTGCCGAAATCACGTAATTGAGCAAGTTGCTGTAGAGGTTCCCGTACTGCTGCGTCACCGGGTCAAATGTGCGCGGCAGAACCAGGAACGCAGCCCAGAGCCCTTGTATCAACAGCGCATGTGCAGGGACGCGCGCGCGATTGAGTCGCCCGGCTGCCGGAAAGAATAGCCCGTGTCGCGCCATCGCGTAATAGGCTCGCGCGCCGGCCAGTGTGAGGGCGTTGATTGTCCCGATGGTTGAAACCATGATAGCCGCCGCCATCAGCGCCGCGCCCGCCACCGGGAAAATCCTCTGCAACATTGCCGTTGCCACGCGGTCCGACGGCGCATGCTGAATCGCGGAAAGTGGCAGCACCACAAGGTAGGCTACGTTTGCAAGTAGGTAGAGAACGATGACAATAATCGTTCCCATGGCCAGCGCGCGCGGCAAATTCTTTTTCGGATCCTTCACTTCTCCCGCCGTGAACGCAATGTCGTGCCACGAGTCCGCTGAAAATAAAGACCCTGTTTGTGCCACGCAAATCGCCGCGAATAATCCAAACGCGGTCACGGCGCTCACTCCCGAAGCAACAGGCGTCACGCCAACGGCCGTCCACGCGTGTGTAAAGTTTTGCCGGACTACATCGAGATTCAAACCCACAGTGAATCCCAGTACAATCAGAGCCAGCAATGCGCCCGTTTTCGCCACGGTGAAAACATTCTGAACAATTTTGCCGTATTCCAGACCGCGGCTGTTCGTCCACGTCAGAATAACAATCATCGCAATCGCCAAAAGCTGTGCCGTCGAAAGCGAAAATGCGTATCCGCTTGAAACGTGGATGGGATGAATCAAATAATTGTCTTCGGATATCCGCGGGAAAAGGACGCCCGAAAAACGCGCGAACGCAATCGCGACCGCTGCAATCGTTCCCGTTTGAATCACGGTGCACAGCGTCCATCCATAAAGAAATCCCCACAACGGTGAAAATGCTTCGCGCAAAAAAATGTACATACCGCCCGCGCGCGGCATCATCGCCGCCAACTCGCCGTAAGAAAGCGCCCCAACCACCGTAAGCACGCCGGCGAAAGCCCACGCCACGAGCAGCCAACCCGCGCTGCCGATTTGGCGAGCCATGTCGGCGGAAACGATGAAAATTCCCGAGCCGATCATTACGCCAACAACCACCATCACGCAGTCAAAAAGCCCCAGTCCTCGAGCGAACGTCGGGCCCGCATTTGGCGTTGGTCGGGTCACTGCGGGAGAATTCACCTTCGAGCTCATTCAGGCTTTCCTAGTGTCTCAAGATCTGCTCGCGGACAGCGGTAAACCAATCCGCGGTCGCACGGCGACAAACGGCTTGCATAATATATGCACTGCGCTATATTGCAAGCCTTCTTCTACTTACGCGGGTCGCATTCGCCGTATCACCGCGCAAGCACGCT
>DASRQP010000390.1:0-6501 GCA_035696585.1 Candidatus Acidiferrales bacterium
GCCGACTTTTCCGGTGCCACCAGCACATCCGATCCCCACGACATGATCAGCAAAGGATGAAAACCGCAGAGCGCCGCGAAGAATCCGCCCGTTTGTACGGGCCCTGCGTGGACGATCTCAGGTTGTACCTCGCGCATCACACGGCGAAAACGTAGCGCTGCGCGAACCGAATTTAGACTTCCCGGCACAATTGGCTTGCGGCTCAGCGGAGCGAGCGGATGAATTCCCTCGGGCAACGACCGCGTTTCGTATCGCACCGAATCTGCGGCACAGGGCAAATGCCACACTTCGTGTCCCGATTCTGCAAGTTTCTCCAGAAATCTTCGGTCATGCGTCGAATATCCTTGTGAAACGTAGAGAATTCGCGTCATCGTTACCGTGCGCTCAGCGCCTCAGGCTCCTTCGAGCCGCTTCCGAGCGTGGCCAGATAATCCGCGCAATCAGTCCCGAGAGACTGTTGGAACGATTGCAGCCCCTCTTCCACCGACGGCATTTCTCTGACCAAAAAACCTGAGATTTTGTCCACCGCGAGCGTCGTGTTCTTAGGACGCTGCGCCGTGAATTCAAAATCATCTACGGGCGCGGCCATCACCTGATCAGCGTGGAGTCCAAAAATCCGCGCAATCAACAGCGCAAATTCGTATTTCGAGCATTCGTCTCTCGCCGCCGCGTGGAACACGCCTTTTGCTCCGTTCGCAATCAAGTCCAGAATGATTCTTCCCAGATGATTCGCGAGAAGCGGGTTGAATCTCACGTCGGCAAACGCCAAGAAAGGCTCGCGTCGCGCAAGCTTCTTGAGCATCCATTCGGCAAGGCTCAGCTTCTGCTTGAAATTCCGCCCATAGAAATTCGTTCGCAGAATCAGCGCATCAGGAAGATAGCCCGTCACTACTGTCTCAGCAGCCAGCTTCGTTCGCGCGTATTCGTTCAACGGCGCAGGCTGATCATCCTCGCCGTAACGTCCGCATCTCCCATCGAATACGGAATCGGTAGAAATAAAGACGAATCGAGCCCCGTGCTGTGCGCACCATTGCGCCAAAATCCGCGTCGCCTCTACATTCATCACACGCGCGACGTCTGGCTCACGTTCGCACATCTCCACATCCGTCATCGCAGCGCAGTGAACAATCACGTCGGGACGTCGCGCGTGCAAACACCGCGTCGTGATATCCGCGTTCGCCAAGTCCACGCGATCCATCGCGCAGCCAGGAGGCATGTCCACACACGAGCGCGACCATCCAATCACTTCATAGGATTCGGCCGCTTCCCTGATCAAATTCGACCCGAGCAATCCGGTCGCGCCCGTTATCAATAGCCTTGCCATCGCTTTGCCAAGAACAAAGTGCCGGAGAACAGCTGGAAGGAATTACCTAAAGCGCTGTATAACCGCCGTCCACGAGGAGATTCTGCCCTGTGATATACGCGGAAGCATCCGAAGCAAGAAACACCGCCGCGCCTTTGATGTCATTCGCGCCGGCCATCCGTCCGAGCGGCGTGCGATAACCATATTTCTCGACAAACTTCTCGGGCATCGCTGGAGAATAAAGTCCGCCAGGACTCAAACAATTGACTCGTATCCCCAGCGGCCCGAAATAAACGGCTAAATAGCGCGTCAACTGAATCATCCCGGCCTTCGCGAATCCGTAGCTCGGAGGATTCGTCATTTCATCGTGACCTGCGTAAATCCTAAAGTCGGGACTCACCACGCCATAAATCGACCCCATATTGACTATGCTGGCGCCACCCTTCCGGGACATCACATCGCCAAATATCCTGCACGCTCGGTACAGCACGGTGGCATTGCACTCCATCGCCTGCGCCCAATCGCCCACCGAATGCTTATCCAGTGGTTCCGCTCTCACTGTGACGGCATTGTTGACGAGCACATCGAGCTTGCTCCATCGCGATTCGATCTGCGACGCAAGGCTTTCGACCGACTCCTCCTCCGTCAGCTCCAGCGCCAAGCCTTCGGCGTCAAAGCCGTCGCGCCGCAGACGCGCAGCAAACTCCTCGCATTTCCCGACTCCGCGCGACGCAACGATCACCGTAGCTCCCGCTTCCGCGAGGGCCGTCGAGATCTGCTGCCCGTATCGTCCCGCCCCTCCCGTAACCAGCGCCACGCGCCCTTGCAACGAGAAGAGCTCTCTGATGTGGATGTTCTCCGAAACGCCTGGAACACTTTGCGTGTTCACTCGCTGAATTGCCGGTGCAAATGTGAATTGAGCCTCGGAAGCTCTGGATTCGCGTCGAGGAACATGACGATTTCTTCCAGCCCCATATCGTCGCGACCGTCGAAGTGCGCAAAGATTTCCTTCTGCAATGCCACATCTTCGGGATAATCCACCGTCAAGAAATAATCAGGCCGCAACAAGCGGGATGGCGCATTGATCTTGATGCACTTGAATCGCTTCGCCTGTTGACGTCCAAAAACCATGAAACTTTCGCGTTCGTCTTCCGATTCCAGCTCGTGATCGCAAATCTCCAGCAGCGAACGGCTCGCAATTTCCGCTCCCGTCCCGTAGGGATACCCATTCCGGTGGACATTATGAACAATCTCCGGCTCGGCGCGTTCCTCGCGAAACGCGCTAATCATTTTGTCGATTCCTTCCGGGTCCGTCAGAGGATTGTCTCCCGTCACGCGAACCAACGCTCCCAAGCCGCGCTTCCGCGCAACGCCCAACAACCGTGTGGTCAAATCCTTCTCCGGCCCGCGCCAAACCGGAACTCCCCAAACTCGACACGCATCCTCGATTACCTGGTCCTGCGGCTGGTTCGACGTTGCCACCACCAGATCATCAGCGCGCCTGCACAGCCGCATCCGCTCGCATAAGCGGCGAAGCAGCGGCTTCCCTTCCACATCGATCAGCGCCTTTCCCGGCAAGCGGCTCGAACTCAACCGCGCCTGCACCACGATCCCGATTCTCTCCAGGCTACGCATACGCCGTCCGGCACAGCGCTTCTTTCTGCTCCATCACCTTGTGAACCGCATCCGCAATGTCGTCCATGTCATCGTACGTCGCCGGAAAACGCACGACTCCCGTGAGCATCAATTCCTTCTCGTGCAGCCTCTCCGCCATGGGGCAAAGCCCGGCTTCATAGCTCGCATGTCCCGTGTAGTGCTCAAAGGCAACGTGCCTTCTGTCCTGATAGAGCGGAGAAAGATACAGCGGCCGCACGTAACCCGCGCCAAAGGGAATGCCTTCCGCATTCAACGCTTTGACGAACAAATCCCGCGGCAAGCCGATGGTCTCCTCGTCATATTTCAGCGGGTACACGTAGTAGACATGTTTCGCGTTCGGCCACACCCTGGGAGTTCCCAATCCCTCCACGCCCCGGAGCTGTTCGGACAAGTAATTTGCCAAATCAATTCGGTGTTGGTTGAGTTGTTCCAGCTTGCCAAACTGCACAATCCCCAGCGCCGCTTCCATCTCCGTCATGCGGTAATTCCAACCCAACATGCTCGACGAATAGGTTCTCTCCGCGTGTCCTTCCACGATCATCTCGCCATGGTTCCTCACCATGCGCGCCGTCGCGACGATTTCCTCGCTGTTCGTAATCAACATCCCGCCTTCGCCCGTTGTAATCGTCTTGCTTTCCGTGAACGAGAAAATCCCGCAATCGCCGAACGTTCCCACCAACCGATCCTCATATTTTGCGCCGGGCGCCTGCGCGCAATCTTCGATCACGCGAAGGTTATACCGTCGCGCCACATCAAGAATGCCGCTCAAATTCGCCGGATGCCCAAAAAGATGTACGACAATGATTGCCCGCGTCAGCGGCGTGATTGCGCGTTCCACGGCTGCCGGATCCAGTCCAAACACATCTTCCTCAATATCGGCAAAAACGGGAATCGCGTTATGCATCAACGCGCACGTCGCTGTGGACGTGAACGTGTACGGCGGCACAATCACTTCGGCTCCGGCTGGGACGCCCACAGCAACCACCGCCGCGTGCAAGGCTGCTGTTGCGGAATTAAACGCCACCGCGTGCCTCACGCCGTGGTACTCGGCAAATTGCTTCTCGAATTCCCTGATTTTTCGTCCTCCGTTGAAATACTCGCCGGGAGCAGCGATGAAAGTTGACAATCTCCCGCCATCCAGCACTTCGAGAACAGCCCTCTTCTCCGCATCTCCGATTACCGGATGACTCGGAAACGGTTTCGACCGCAAGGGCTTTCCACCCAGCAATGCCAACTCTTCGCTCATAAAATCGCTCCAATCTCTTGGTGGGGACCTGCAGGCAGGTTTGCTCTGTAACCAGCTTACTTCGACACAATATGCAGCGACGTTTCCACCGGTGGAATCTCCACGCGCTTTCCGCACTCCAGCGCCGACTGGCTCAATGCGCAAACAATTTCGAGCGCCGCGCGCCCATCTTCGCCACTGCTCACAGGCTTTCGCCCCGTTTCCATACAATCGAGCAGATGCGCCACACCGTTCAACATCACCTCATGCGAACCACCCGCATCAATCGGCAGCGTAGCCGGGAACAGCTCTCGATATCCCGAATATCTACCGCTGTCCCGAACTTCATCGAATTCCACGCTGAATCCGTGCGATGTGACATGCAGTCGTCCCTTCGTCCCTAGCAAATGAATTTCAAAAATTGTGTATGCCCGCGCATCGCAAGCCTGGATCGCCGCCACAGTGCCGTCCGCAAACCCCAGCCAGCCATCGATATTCGGATCCGCATCATTGGACGACGCATTCGCGCTGATTCGTCCCTCTGCCCATTTCACGTCGCCCAAGTAAAATCGCAGCAGGTCAAAAAGATGCGTTCCGGTATTCGCCACTCCTGCCGTGTAGTAGCAGGTGACCTGTTGCACCCGCCCCAATCCACCGTCCCGCAAGAAAACCGCGATGCGCTGGTGAAACGGATCGAACCGCCGTTGATGGTCAATCAGCAAGACCACGTTGTGTTCAGCGCAAAGACGCATCATTTCGTCCGCCGCGCTTAGGCTCTCCGCGATCGGCTTTTCGCAGAACATGGCCTTCACTCCGCTTTCCACCGCTGCTCGCGCAATCTCCAGATGCGTCGCGCTCAAGGTGCATATCGACACAATATCCAGCTTTTCCGCTGTGAACATTTGCATAAAGTCGGCATATCGCCCCGGCACGCCAAATTTCTCCGCGTAACGCTCAAGCTTTTTCTCATCCAAATCGCAGAGCGCCGCCAACTCAATTCCCTTCGTTCGCGCATAAGTTCCTGCGTGCGTGCTGACGTATCCTCTTCGTGGATCATCATCGAATCCGCAACCGATTCGCCCGCAACCCACAATTCCCGCCCGGTACGTCATTTCGCCGCCTGTTCATTTATCAGCGATTCGTCGCGCAATTTCTCGTACTCGCACCGCAGCATGCTCATGCGAATCGCGTCGTAATAGCGAAAATTCCTGTACTGCTCCTGCCGCAATATCCCTTCATGAACGAATCCGGCTTTTTCGTAAGCGCGAACGCCGCCAATATTTTCGCTGTTCACTCCCAACCACACTTTGTTCAAATTCAACTTTTCGAATCCGTAATTCAGCATCAACCTCGCGCATTCTGTTCCAATACCCCGATTCCACACTTTCTTGTCGCCCAAAAAGATTCGGAATTCTCCCGTCCGCATCACCCACTGAATCCGGTACAGTCCCGTAGTCCCGACGAACGTCTCCGTCTTCGCGTCACACACGGCGAACGTCACTTCATCCGGACTCTGTCTGTCGCGCTCCCACTGCGCGGTCAGCGCTTCAACATTCGCGGGCCACAATCCCATGAACAGCAATCGCGTCACTTCGTTGTCATTCAACCAATCCACCATCGCCGCCAAATCCGCGCGTTCCAAGCTCCTCAAGTAAACTTGTGTTCCCGTTAAAAAAGGTGCGTTCATCGCGATGCCGCCATCGCTGCCGGGCGCCTCGGCGAACCAGTCACGTTCCGTTCCATCGATTTCCGCACATCTTCCGCAAGCTCCAGCGATTGCGCCGCCGTCTTTCCATCAACCGCGGGCGTCGCGCGACCGTCGAGACAATCCAGAAAATGTCGCATCTCATGCTTATAGATTTCGTCTATGGCGCAATAATCGCCGCCCGATTGCCAGGCGCGCGCTTCACCATCGAAATATCGCAACGTCCGCGCAAAAAGGTCCGCCTGAATCTGCCCGCGTGTGCCTATCATTTCGCAATAGCGTTCCGGCGCGCGTTGCACGGAGTCGAGATGGATGGAAACGATCTTGTCCGGATAGCAAAGCAATATTTCCGCAACATCCTCCACATCGATTTCCATGTCGCTAAACTTTCCCCCAGCGCAATAAATCGTTTCGGGCTCCCCGAACATCCACAGCGCAAGATCCAACTCATGAATCGCGTCGAGAATCACTCCGCCGCCTAGATTTTTCTGCGCGCCGTATCCCACGCGGTAATCCTCCCAGGGATGCCGCGATGGAAGATGCGAGCCAAAGTGAAATCGCGCGCTGACCACGCGACCGACACGGCCCTCGGCGACCCATTCCCTAACGGTT
>DASRQP010000391.1:0-3581 GCA_035696585.1 Candidatus Acidiferrales bacterium
CACTTCGAGCTTCGTCGGCGGCGAAATTCAAAAAATGCTGGCGCAGGCGCTGGATCGGGTGCTCAACGTCGCGCGGATTCCGAGCGGCGCGCTGTGCCTGCATTACGGAGACTCGCAGGGACCGATCTCTGTGGTGACGACCGGACTGACGGACGACTTCAGTTCGACGGTGCTGGAAGAGAATCTCGAAGATTCGATTGTGAAGCTGGTTGCCCGCCTGGGCGGGTTGGTTGTGCTGCGCGATCTTGCCAGGGATGGGATGTGGCAGACGCTGGACCGCGAGCCTTCATTCAAACGCATTCGCCAGCTTTTGCTTGCGCAGAATCTGCGAACCGTGGTGGGAATCAGTTTGCAGGCGAAAGAGCGCGTGTTGGGCGTGTTACTGCTCGGGACACCGGATAGCCGCCAGTTCACTCCGGCGGAACTCCGGCTTTTGCTGGCGCTCGGATACCAGATCGGAATGGCGGTGGAGAACAGTTACCTGATTCAGCAGACTTCACGGCGCAGCGAGGAGTTGCACATCCTCAATGAGATTGGCCGGGCGATGAGCTCGACGCTCGATACTGACACATTATTCGAGACGATCTACATCGAGATGCGCCGCTTGTTCGACCTGGCGAGTTTCTACATCGCGACATATGACAGCGCGCACGAGCAGATTCGTTACGAACTCGAAGTGGTGGATAACGAAAGGCAGCCAAAGCGCGCGCGGCCCGCCGGAAACCGGCTGACCGAGTACATGATTCGCGAGCGGCAGCCGTTGCTGATCCGCGAGAACTTCACCGCGGAATTGGACAAGCTGGGCGTCAAGACGTCGCGCCAAGCCGGATGTTTTTGCGGCGTGCCCCTAATCCTCTACGACCGGGCCGTCGGCGTAATGGCCATTCATAGCCAACAGGAGCGCGCGTTTGACGAAAGCCACATGGAGTTGATGCGCGTGCTGGCCAGCCAGGCAGGCATCGCCATGGAAAACGCGCGGCTGTTTGCGCAGGAGCAAAAGAAGTCGCGCCATCTGACGCTGCTGAACAAGATTTCCAACCACGCAATCACGACGCTGAATCCGGAAGAAATGCTGGCCAAAGTAGCGGAAGAACTCGAGCAAGGATTGATCTACGACCATATCGGCATTGCGATTCTGGACTATTCCGCGAAAGAACTCGTGGTGCAAGCAGAGGCTGGCAAAAGGCGCGATGCCATTGGCCGGCACATTTCGCTGGGCGAAGGATTGGTGGGACAAGTGGCGCGTACCGGGAAAATCGCCATCTTGAGAGAGGTCGACCCGGCGGGTCCGAGGCCAGTGCTGCCGGGATCGGTCTCCGCGATCGCACTGCCAATCAACTGGGCGGAAAATTTGCTGGGCGTGCTTTACGTGGAATCGTCAGAGCCGTCCGAATTTGACGACGAAGAGATCCAGTTGCTGGGGACCTTGGCTGACCTGTTTGCCGGCGCTCTGCACAACGCGATGACGTACCAAAAAGCGCAGGAGCAAGCCATCACCGACGGATTGACCGGAGTAAAAACGCACCGCTTCCTGATGGAGGCGCTCTCGGCGGAATGGAAACGCTCCACACGCGCGAGCCGGCCTTTCTCGCTGGTGCTGATGGACCTGGACCGCTTTAAATTCGTCAACGATTTCTACGGGCATTTGGAAGGCGACGTAGTGCTGCAGCGCGTGGGCCTGATTCTGGAACAGAATTGCCGCCGCTCGGACGTGGTGGCGCGTTACGGCGGCGACGAATTTGTGATTTTGATGCCGGAAACGAGCGTGGAGCAAGCGCGGCAGATTGCGGGCAAGCTCCGAAGCTGGGTGGCGTCTGACCCGCTGCTGCGCGATAAAAACATCACAGCGAGCTTCGGAATCGCCACCTACCCGATACACGGCTCAACGCCACAGGAATTGATCCAGGTGGCGGATGCTTCGATGTATCTGTCGAAACATCAGGGCGGCAACGCGGTTTTTACAGCGGAACCCCGCGAACCCGGCGACTCAAAAACGTGGAAACGCGATGTGCTCGAGGCCTACCTCGGGGTGATGTTGCATCGGCAATTTTCCACCGGGCCGGAGGCGTTCGACGAAATCCACCAACGGATTGAGCAGTTCTCGCAGTCGCTCAACGAGAGAAGTCCGTCCTTGTCCGTGGAGCGGCTGCCGACGCCCGTGGTTGAAACCATGACTTCGCTGGCCAACGCGGTGGATGCGAAAGATCAGTACACGCACGGGCATTCGCGGAAAGTGTCCACGTACGCGGCACTGATTGCGCAAGCGGCGGGACTGAAACCGATCGAGGTGGAGGAAGTGCGCCTCGGCGGTCTGCTGCATGACGTTGGCAAAGTGGGAATCCCGGAAGAAATCTTGAATAAAGCGGGACCGCTGGACGCGGACGAATGGGAAACGATGAAATCGCACGCCGTCCTCGGATGGCGGATTTTGGATCCGTTGCTGGCGCTGCGAAATGTCCGCGAGATGGTGAAGCACCACCACGAATTCTTTGACGGCTCAGGCTATCCGGACCAGATCGAGCGAGAACGCATTCCCCTGGGCGCGCGGATAATCGCGGTCGCCGACGCCTATGACACGATCACGTCGCCGCGCGTCTACAAGAAGGCGCGGCCCGCGGACGCTGCTCTCACAGAAATCGAACGGTGCGCCGGGGCGCAGTTCGATCCGGAGCTGGTGCGCCTGTTCATTGAGGTGATCCGTCAGCAACCGCACCCCATCCTCGAACATATCCCCGCCGACGACCAATCCGCATCCTCCGACAACGCTTCACTCTAAACTCCAAATGATTTGCTTGCCATTTTCTGCAGTGACTCAATTTCCGCTTACCGCGTTAATCGGGACTTACAACATTACTTCCGCGGTCGAGTGTGACCCAAAACCTCTAGTATCCGGTGTGACAGAGAATGGGAGCGGTTCAAAAGGATTAAACGTCGTATAATCTCGTGCGCGCAACTGGGGAGCAGAACATATGAACGTACAAGAACAAATCAAGAAGTATATTACCAGCCAACCGGAGCCAAAACGCAGTGACATGCGAGAGTTGCATCGGCTCACACTTCAAGTGTCACCAGAATGCAAATTATGGTTCTTCGATGGTAAAGACAGCAAAAATCATACTGTTTCCAACCCTACGATTGGATATGGATTTCACGCAATAAAATATGCCAATGGAAAAAGTAGAGAGTTTTTTCAAATTGGTGTGAGCGGAAACAAAACCGGAATCTCTGTCTATATTCTTGGTCTCAAAGATAAGAAGTACTTAGCCAAAACGTATGGAAAAAAACTAGGCAAGGCGAGCGCGACCGGATATTGCATTCGGTTTAAAACTCTAAAGGATATAAACATCGATACGCTTGAAGCGGCAATACGATATGGGCTTGCAGCTCAGAATGAAAAAGGCAAGCTGACGAAATAATTCCACTCTTAAAGGCAAGCAGTTATCGATGTAAAGGCGCTCCAGTATACGACCCCTACAGCCCTGACCCGCGCCAAAAAGTCATTCGCTATAAAACGGGTCTCCCGCAATAGTCGTGCGGCTCTCTGTCAGCGCTCCTTGCGTTTCTCTGTTTGCCGTTGCCCA
>DASRQP010000392.1:0-7781 GCA_035696585.1 Candidatus Acidiferrales bacterium
GGCGGTGTCAGGGTTGTCCTGAGCGGCCTGGAGATCGAGATAGAAGCAATATTGCCAGGGGCGACCGGGAATGGGGCGGCTCTCGATTTTGAGGAGATTGATTTCGCGGCGCGCGAAAATGGCGAGAGCGCGGTGAAGCGCTCCGGGTTGATGAGGGAGTTGGATGACCAAGGAAAGTTTATCGGCGCGGCCGCTGTTCTCAGGGGGCGCAGGTTGCGGCGCGAGCATCAGAAACCGCGTGTAATTTTCGCGATGGTCCTCGATGTGTTCGAGAAGGACCTTGCCGCCGTAGATTTCGGCGGCGCGTTTGGCGGCGATGGCCGCGCGCGAGGGGTCGTTGGCGGCAACGACGGCACGGACGCTGCCTGCCGTGTCGAGCGAGGCCACTCGCTGAAGTTGCGGATGCGCGCGGAAGAGATGTTCGCATTGCGCGAGCGCGACGGGATGCGACTCGACGGTCGCGAGGCGGTCAAGCGAGGCATGCGGCGTTCCGATCAAGTGAAGCGCGATAGGATGAATGACTTCACCGACGATGTGAAGATGGCTTTCGAGAAGCAAATCGTAGGATCGGTAAACGGAGCCGGCGAGAGTGTTTTCGATTGGCGCAAGGGCGTAGTCGGCCGCGCCATCCGCGATGGCGGAGAAGAGCGCTTCGAAGGAAGGGCGCGGGACGACTTCGATGTTCTCGCCGAGAAGGCGCACGGCGGCCTCTTCGCTGAAGGCTCCGCGCTCACCTTGGAAAGCGACGCGGGGGATGGCGGTTGCGGCGTTCATTAACGTTGGCGTTTCATCATAGCGGGAAAACCCCGCCCTTCGCAAAGGGCGCTCCCTTCCTTCGTCCCTTCCTGCGTCAGGGCAGGCAGGGTAAACAGGATGGGGTACCCGAAAAGGCGCGGCGGCGCAGGTTGCAAAGTTGGGTCGGTGCGTGACGAAGGGAATTGCATGCGCGGCGGCGGAGGAATACTCTTTGCGGTTCAGGAATTCGCATAAACACTCAGTCAAGCCGAGAAAGGGGAAACAATGAGCACTGATTCCGCGGAGAACGAAACAAAGTCGAAGCTGGAGGATTTGAAGTTGACGCGGCGGAGTCTGTTGGGCGCGGTGCCGTTGACGACGGCGGGACTGTCGCTCGCGTCGCTTGCAGGAGCGGCGCGCGGGGACGCGCAGCAGGAACGGCCGCAAGTGCGCCCGGAAAAACACAAGGAGCCGTCGCTGGAAAATTTTAAATACGACTTGGATGCGTCGACGGGATTTGCGGGGGAAGCAGGCACGGCGAAGGAAGTGACGGTGACGGAGTTTCCCGTGTCGCAAAGCATCGCGGGCGTGTCGATGGTGCTCAAGCCGGGAGGAATTCGCGAGTTGCACTGGCACGCGATTGCGGCGGAGTGGGCGTATGTGATCGAAGGCAACGTTCGCACGACGGTGCTGGGCCCGAACGGGGAGGCCGCGGAGGATGATTTTGGCCCGGGCGACATTTGGTATTTTCCGAAAGGGCATCCGCACTCGATTCAGAATTTTGGTCCGGGCAACGCACATTTCATTTTGGTTTTTGACGACGGGCATTTTTCGGAGTTTGGAACGTTCAGCATCACGGACTGGTTTTCGCAGGTGCCGCCGGAGGTGTTGTCGCGCGATAGCGGGTTGAGTTTGCGGACGATTGCGGGACTGCCCAAAGGCGAAGCGTACATCACGCCAGGACGAATACCCCCGCGCGAGCAAACGCCGTTTCGCAACGGCGACGCCGTGATCAGTCAGAGCGCGCACAAATTCCGGTTGCTCGAACGCGAGCCACACGTTTGGCCGGGCGGCGAAGAGCGCATCGTGGACTCGCACGATTTTCCGATATCGAAGACGATCGTTGGCGCGATCATGGACTTGAAGCCCGGCGCGCTGCGCGAAATGCACTGGCATCCCAACGCGGATGAATGGCAGTACTACATTAAAGGGCGCGCGCGTGTGGGAATTTTTGGCGCGCACGGACGGTCGAAAGTGGAGGAATTCGGGCCGGGGCAGGTGGCGTTCATCCAGCAAGGATTCGGGCATTACATCGAGCAGGTGGGCGACGAGCCGACGCGGATTTTGATTACATTCCCGGCAGCGGAATATCAGGAAATTTCGGTGTCAACGTGGTTGTCGAACAATCCCGCGCAGTTGCTCGAAGATAATTTCGGGATCACCCCGGACGACGTGGCGCGCATGCCGAAATCGAAGATGGCGATTTACGGGCCGCATGCGAGAGAGTGATGGTTTGCGCGCGGAAAAGTTTTTGACCCCGATGAAGCGATCCAAGCATTTCGCGGCGCTGTTTGTTTTGGGTGGCTGTGGCTTGTTCTTTGCGGCGCTGCAGGCGGGCGCGCAGCAGCAGTCCGAGATTTCGCGCCTGATTGCGCAAAGCGGAGCGAAACAGAACATCGTGAAGCCCGCCAGCGGAATCTTGAAGCATCCCTACATGGTTCCCGCCGGGCCGTACACGCAGCTCTTCGATTGGGACACTTATTTCATAGGTATGGCGCTCAGCTACGATGGAGTTGGTGAGCCGCTCGACAATTCGGTGAAGGATTTCCTGGACTTCACCGACGAGAATTGGAACTCGACGGGATACACGCCCCGCGAAATCGCCGCCGATGCGCCGGACGCGCTGCCGCAAATGTGCAAACCCTTTTTGGCGCAGATGGCGTTGCGGGCGTCACTGACTTTGAAGGATTACGAATGGCTCCGCGAACCGAGCGGCAACACGCACAGAACGTACTATCAAAAATTGGGAGACACGCTGGCTTACTGGGAAAATACGCGGCGAGCGAATGACGGACTGTTTCGCTGGTTCAATGGCGTGGAGAGCGGCGTGGATAATAATCCGGCGGTGTCGGACGAGCCGGCGGATGTGAGCGAGGGCGTGGATCTTCAGTGCTACATTTATCGTGAGTATCGCGCGATGGCCGTTCTGGCGGGCAAACTTGGCAATGCGAGCGACGAAAAGGCGTATGACGCAAAGGCCGACGCGCTCGCAAAGTTGATTCGGGGAAAAATGTGGTCGCAAACGGACGGCATGTTTCTGAACATCGACTCGCGCACCGGCCACATGATTCACATCAAGACGTGGACGAATTTCGTGCCGCTGTGGGCGGGCATCGCGACGAAGAGTCAGGCGGAGCGGACAATTCGGGAGCACTTGCTGAACCCCAAGGAATTTTGGTCGCCGAACGGCATTCGAACCTTGGCTCCGTCGGAGCCACTCTACAATCCGCGGTCGGGCTACTGGCGCGGGCCTGTGTGGATTGTGTCGAATTATCTGGTGATGCAAGGTTTGGCAAAGTGTGGCTACAAACAAGAAGCGGTGAGACTCGCGGAAGAAACTGTGAATTTGCTCGTGCGCGATTTGCGTGCAACCGGGGGAATGAATGAAGACTACAATCCAGAAACGGGCGAGCCGGCGGCCGCGGGGCATTTCGTGAGTTGGGACTTGCTTGCCGAGCACATGCTCGAAGAAGCGAAGACTGGCGCGGATCCGACTGCGATCAAATGAAAGATGACAACGGGTGGAAATCAGGGCGGCAAGGTCTGACGGAAAGCAAAGCGAGCAAAGCAGATTCCTCGTCGCGTGGCTCCTCGGAATGACAAAACTCGGTATTCTGGTCGGTATGCATAATTATGGGGACGGCCACAGATGGCCTGCCCGCCATGGTCGGCAAGCGATTAAGGAACCGCGGGACGAGGGGGAGCGGCGCCAGCGGTGATTTTTAGCGTCGCGGACTGCAAACCGGACGAGCGCGCGGTCAGCATGATGTCGCCCGGTTGTTTTCCCGATTGCACGATAACCTGAGCGAGTCCGTTAAAGCAGCGGCGCATGGCGAGAATTTGTGGCGCGTTGCTCCCTGCCTCGTAACCGGTAACGCCGGCAAACATAAGAGCGCCGTGGGAATCGTAGACTTGGCCGGGAGGCTTGTCGGCCTCGTGGCTGCTGGGGTCGCCGTTGCCGACGCCAATGACTCTGCCTGGGCCCGCGATTTCAAAAGTGATTTCGCTGTCAGCGATGGGCACGATGCGGTTTTTGTCATCCAAGACGGCCACCGTGATGATGGCGACGTCCTCGCCATCGGCGTTGATTGCCTGGCGATCGGGCGTGAGCTTGATGGCAGCAGGCGCGCCCGTGGTTTCCTGCTTCGACTCTGCAACTAGTTTCCCGCCGGTGAAGCCTCGCGCGAGGAGTGTACCCGGCGCGAAGTTCACCTTCCACTCAAGGTGCGAGTTGCGCGGCATGGGATGTTTGCCGAGACTTCGACCGTTGAGAAAAAGTTCGACCTCTTCGCAATTGCCATGCACCCACACGCTGATGGGCTGGCCTTCTTTTCCCTGCCAATTCCAGTGCGGACAAATGTGCAGAACAAGTTGTGAAGTCCACCACGCCTGATAATAAAAATAATTGTCCTTGGGGAAGCCGCAGGTGTCCATGATTCCGAAATGCGAACTGATGCAAGGCCACCCATAGGGTGTCGGCTCTCCGCGATAATCGAATCCGGTCCATACAAAAGCGCCCGCTATGAATGGGCGCGCGACGAAATAGGGCCACCAATCTCCGGCGAGCGAACCCCAATCGGGCTTGTTGACGTCGTATGCGGAGACATAACCGCGCGCGGCGTCATTTTCGTAAATGCCGCGCGTTGAAACGGTGCTGGCCTCTTCGCTGCCAATGCACGGTTGCGCCGGAAAATCGGCGTGGAATTTATCCACGCTGCCAAGATGAAAATAATTGAAGCCCTGCACATCGACGACTTTGGAATAGCCCGCGTCCCAGTGTCCGTTCATCGCGACGGTGACGGGGCGCGTGGGATCGATGCGCCGAGCCAGACGTTTCATTGTGGCGGCAATGCGAGCGCCGCGCGGAGTGCCTTGCTCGGGTTCTTCATTGCCCAGTGACCAGAGAAAAATGGACGGGTGATTGCGGTCGCGGCGCATCATGCGTTCAAGTTCGCTTAAGCCTTCGTTGTCGGAGGACATCATGCGCGTTTCGTCCATCACGAGCATGCCAAGGCGGTCGCAAGCGTCGAGAAGCGCCGGCGTAGGCGGATTGTGCGAAGTGCGATAAGCGTTCGCGCCCATTTCTTTCAGTCGTGCGATGCGAAAATATTGCACGCGATCGGGAAGCGCCGAGCCGACGCCAGCGTGGTCCTGATGATTGCAGGTGCCTTTGATTTCCATGTGCTCGCCATTGAGGAAGAATCCTTTGTCGGGATCGAAGTGAATGGTGCGAATACCGAACGGTGTTTCGTAGCGGTCGGCGGCTCTGTCTACGCCTGCAAGAATGGTGACCAGGCGATAGAGATGCGGACTTTCGAGCGACCAGAGTGCTGGATTGTCGATACGAAGAGTCTGCGAAATCTGCTTTGTACTCCATGGGGGAATCGATCCGACAGGAGCAAAAGTGGTGGCGACTTGGTCGCCGGCGGAATTGAAGAACGTTTGCGTCAGATGAAGCGTTGACAAGGTTTGCGGTTCGTCGCTCGCGTTTTCGATTTCCGTGACGATCGAAATTTGCGCGGAGCCGCCGTCCAGTTTTGAGGTGACGTACACGCCATCGTGCGCGACGTGCAACGGCGCGGTTTTGGTGAGCCAGACGTGGCGATAAATTCCAGCGCCTTCGTAGAACCAGCCTTCGTGCTCAGTGGCGTCAACGCGAACGACCAAAATATTCTTGCCGCCGTAATTTGCAAAATCGGTGATGCCGAAACGGAATGGCGCGTAGCCGCTCAAATTGCGGCCAAGATAATGGCCGTTGAGCGCGACAATGCAGTCGCGAAACACGCCGTCAAATTCGAGCGAGAGGCGGCGGTTGGCGTCGTTCGCGGGAATGTCGAAGACGCGGCGATACCAGCCGATACTCGTCTCGGGATATTCGCGGCCGAGGGGTTTCGAGCCGGACTCGACCAGTTGGGGCGCGTCGACGAACGGCAACGTGACAGCGAAATCGTGAGGCAAGTCGACGACTTGCCACTGGCTGTCGTCGAAATTCGGACGCGATGGCAGAAACAGCTCGCCGGATTTGGCGAAGGCGCTGCGTCTCCCAAAGTTGAAATCCTTGGTAGGATCGTCGGCGTGACCGAAGTGAAAGCGCCAATTGAAATCGAGGAGGAGGCGCTCGCGCGGTGACGCGTCAGGAGAATCGCTCGTTTCCTGGCGCGGCGATCCGGCCACACTCGATAGCGGAGAGGCGGATTGCGACGCGAATGCGCGCGCGGCCGCGGGAGCTATCGCGCCAATCTTCAAAACGTCGCGCCGGGTGAAGTTCTTGGGCGTCATGCGAGGCGTTTATACCACCAGATTCGGTGAAAAGTTTAGTAAGATAACTGAATCGCGGCAGCCCGCGGAACTCCCCCAGACGGTTTCGGGCGGCGGGGCATCTAATAAGAACAATGACCAGAAAATCAATTCCTCAACGCTCATCGGAATTTTTGCGTTCTTCGATTGAGGCAAGCGCGCGACAGGCGTACAAGCACGTTCGTGTGGATCCCGACGCTTATTTGCGCCACGTGCAGCGCGCGCACATGCTTCCGATAGAGAAATGGGAAGACGTGTTTTACCTTGGTCCGGAAATTCTGAAGCCGCACGCGGATAGCGTGATCCGTTCGTCGGTGAAGGCCGCGGCTCTCGAAGGCATGGGCCTGGGATTGGGCGGATGGATGACCGTGGTGCCGGATTTGGGAATCCTGTCGGCGATTACGATGCGATTGCTGCAGAAGTTGAGCTTGATTTACGGATTCGAATACGCGACGGACGAGGACGCGGTGGAGCTCTGGATGGCGGCGGCGACCGCGGCCGGACTTGACTTGGGCAAGGATTTCATCGAGAAGCAGGCCATCGAACGGCTGGTGCCGCGCATCATGGACCGAGTCGCCGTGAAAATGGGCGCGGAAATTGCCGAGAAATGGACCGCGAGGCTGATACCGGTGCTCAGCGCGGGAGCCGGCGGGGCGCTCAATTATTATTTCGTGAAGGCGTGGGGACGCCGCGCGCAAAAACATTTTGAAGCGCGGCACCGGCTGGTTCGCGCGCAGAAATTCGCGCCGCGGCTGTCGGTGGGACCGACCACACCTCTGCCTCCGTTGACGCAGTAGAGGGACGCCGCTATTCGCGCGCTTATTTTTCCGGCAGGAAAACTTCTCGCAGCAAAACTTTCGTAGCCAAACTTCCGTTGAAAATTATTTTGGTGTGGCGGCTTTGGGCATTTTCGTCGCTTGCCACGCCACAACCTGCCAGCGGCCATTGCGCCGGACGAAAGTTCCCGTGTTGCGGTACGAATCGGTCTCAACTTCGGAGCCTTTGACGCTTTTGGTTTCCGTGCGAGCGACCAGACGGAAGGCTACGATGGCGGTGTCGTCGAATTCGTGAACAGTGACGTCCTCGGCGGAGTAGGTGGTCTTTTTGTCGGGTGTCGGCTTCATGTTGCCGACGTTCTTCATGATGTCCGGCTTGTGTCGTACGAGCGCGTTCGAGCCGGTGTAAATCACATCGTCGGCGAAGAAGCGGTCGAAGCCCGCGCGATTGCCGTTGCTTGCGTCGTCGAGAAACTGATTCAGCATGGCGGTGAGCTGATGCGTGGTCGTGGATTGCGCGGATCGTTGCGCGCGAACTGCCGAGACCAGCAACACTATCATCACAGCCAACTTTGCGATTTTCATTGCGACTCTCCGCATTTTTTCAATCGTCACATTTCCCGAGGTCCAGATCAGCGATGGAAATTCTCTGGTGCGGAAGGAGGGATTTGAACCCCCACGGCCTCTCGGCCA
>DASRQP010000393.1:0-5583 GCA_035696585.1 Candidatus Acidiferrales bacterium
TGGGCTCACCCGGACGCGGCGTTTCTTCGCGATTTCGCGTCTCCACCGGGCGGCCTTCGATGAGAGGATAGCACCACTTTCGCAGCGCCGGAATGTGCACGTTGATCCAATAATCCCACCAGTCGATGGAGCGCGAGTCGAAGCCGAAAGTTTGTTGTTCCTCCGGCGGCAATGCTGCCGAGAGTCTTTCGACATTCATCGCTTCGAACGTGTGCTCGTGACGCAAAATGAACGGCTCGAACAAATTCACCAGCTTGATGACGCGTTCAAGCTCGCGTTCACGCCGTGCGAACGGCGAACGATTGAAGCCCACGCTCGAAACGCCGCGATTGATCGCCTGCACGATGGCCTTTTGCGCCGGAGCCGAAAGCGTTTCGTAGCGCGCTTTTGAAACCGGAATCGCATCGAATCGCGAACGAAGCCAGTGCTGGAAGCCATTTTGCGTGCGGTAGAATTTTCGATGCGCCAGGCTGGTCAGCTCAATCGATCGCCGCATGTTGCAGGGATTCGTCACGGATGTAGCAAGGTGGTAGACGGGTTCATGTTTGCGTTCAATGAGCGCCGCGGCAATAAGCGTCATCCCACGGGTTACCTGATCCACCGGAATTATGTCCAGGCACTTGCGCTCATTTGTGGGAAGCTGCCGGAAATATGTCCCGAGCAGGTAGGAAAGAGATGCCGAGGTATTGATTCCCTCGTTCCATCCGCGAAATGGTTTGTCGAGCGACGACTCGACAATCGAAGGCCGCACGATCGCGATCGGCAATCCAGCTCCGCCCTTCGCAATCAGCGATTCCGAAATGCCTTTCGTCAGCGTATAGGTGTTGGGCCAGCCGAGTTCGTGCGCGCGTCGCGTACCCGCGTCGGTCAGCGTCTGGCGCAGCCATCTCGTCCGGTTTTTGCGAATTTGATTATCAAGAGCCGCGCCTGCCAGGCTTTTTGCGGCGGTCGGCTTTTCGAACGCGGCGCGGCGAAGCTCGTCCGTAATGTTGCCGCTTTCCGCCTGCGCCTCGCTCTCCTGAATCGATGCGCGCAAGTCCTGCCATTCTTTTTCCACTTCAAAATTGGGATCATACGTCGGCGTATAATTCGGCACGAGCGTTTCGATGATGCGGCCGTCGCGTTCGCCAGCCACATAGCAAGTCGAGAGGTGCAGAAGCGCCGCGTGATCGGACTGGCGGATGAAATCAAGCAGGTGCGCGACGGAATCTACGTTGGCCGCAAGCGCGTCCCGCAGATCCGGATTGAAATCTGTGAGGCCGGAGCTGTTAATCACCAGATCCAGCTCCCGCGAGAGCCGCGCGCGAACCGCTTCGTCCAGGCCGAGTCCCTGCGCGCTTAGGTCGCCGTCCAGCACTTCCACCCGCTCAGCGAGGAACTTTTCCCAGTGTGCGCCGTATTTTTGCGCCAGCGGCTCGAAGACAGGCGATTCGTCGACGACTTTGCGGAAGCGCTCTGCCGCGGTGGTCGAGCGACGCCTGCGAACCAGCACATAAACCTTGCCGATTTCAGGAACATCCGTCAGCAGATTTGCCAGCCACACCTTGCCGATGAATCCAGTTGCGCCCGCGAGGAGAATTTGTTTTCCGCGCAACGATTGCCGGACGGAAAGTGCCGTAAGTTTTGCGTCCGGGCGGCGTTGCACCACGCGAAGATAATTTTGCGGAGCAGGACGAGCGGCGGTTAAGAGTGCTTCATCCAGAATTTCTGGATGCGCGCCGAAGCCTAAATTCTTCGCCAACACTTCACGCGGGACTTGCCCGTTCGGATTGCTGCCGATCAGTCGCGCCAATGGGCCGCGCGGCCGAATCACCGGGTCCAGCAGCCGCCCGGTCGCCAGTTCGTCGCGGAACTCCAACCGGTTCGAAACCAGCATTCCAACGCCCAAATACTGAGCCAGTGGGCGCATTACGTGGTCGAGGCCCTGGCTTACCAGCACTACTTCCTTTCCGTTCGCTTGCGCTTTCTTCAATTCGTCGACGCCCTGCTGTTTCAGTGTGGGTTTCAGGAGATAGTGAAAATACTCTTCGCCGAGCAGGTCAAGCCGGTCGCGGCTTACACCGCGCAGGACAGTGTGCAGCAAGCGCGTGGCGAACGCGCGATTCGTCAGGTAGAGGACGGGGCGCGCCAGCGCCAGTGTAAACATGCCGCTGCGCCGCGCCCATCGTTCGAGAAAACTCTGCGCATTCCATGCAAAAAAAGCCACAGGACGCACGGCGGTCAGGTTGAGCAGACTACCTTCGACGCGCCAATAGACAGCGTTGTCGCCCGGTTTAGGTCGCGACTCAGTCTGCGCTGCGCGTCGCGCCGATCCATCACCGTCGCCTCTGCCACGGTTCGCTTCCGGCTGAGATGTACTTAGGGAATCCATCAAGAGAGCTAGGCCTTATAGGGAACCTTGAAAATATCACTGTCCATCGCGGGAAGCAAGGACTCCTGGGCTAAAGGCCGCATTTTCTGCCTGATAGGCGCCCGCGTACGCCAATGCGTCAGCCTGCCGTATTCGCCCGCGCGATGCTTACAATTGCGAATACGTAAAACAGAAACATAAGCGCCAGATAAGCCTTCGCTCTGCCGTTCGCTCCGCGAAATTCGTGCCACGCGAAGACGCCCCACAGCGCCGCGACCATTGGCGACGATTGGCCGATGGCATAAGAAATTGCTACGCCCGTGAAGCTTGCCGCCACCAGGTTAAAGACGGTCCCGACTCCCCAGATGAAGCCCCCGGCAAGCCCCAGCAAGTGGCCGCTTGCCGGCGCTCGAAAAAAGCCGCCCATCCCGACCGGCTCGCCGACAAGCGGCCTCCGCATCAGATACACATTGAAAATGAAGCACGAAAGCAGCGCGCCGAGCGTGAAAAACACAGACGTCGTATACGGTCCGAGCACAGCGCCTGCCGTCATGGCATGCGTCATAAACGGCGCCCATAGTCCCATCAGGATTCCAGACACAATGCACACCACAACGCTCTTGCGCGAAACGGTTTTTCCTCCCGTACCGAGAGCGCCATACGCCTTGCCGTCCATCATCACCGCGATCAGAGCGAAGACGACGCCCAGCGCAAGCAGCGCCGCATTTCCCCTGGGCTGCAGCAAGTAACTCAACACCACGCCCACAACCAGCGCAATTCCTATCGACACGGGAAACGCAAACGCCATTCCAGCCATGTCGATTCCGGCAACCAACAGCACATTGGCGAGGTTGAAAATCGCTCCGCCAATCAGCGCGTAGATCATATTTCCGTGATCCGCGGTTTTCAGATTCACAAGGAAGCTCGACGCCCCGCCGTACATGCTGCCCATGGTGAACGCGAGGATCAGAGAAATCAGGAAAATGCCAATGGCGTAATCCCAATAGAAGAGTTCAAAACGGTAATTCTTCACGCCCTTGTAGGTATTGGCCCACGAGCCCCAGCAAATGGCGCTGGCGATGATCATCAGCAGTGCGGTCGAAAAAGTGTGAGGAGTGAACATCTTGCCCTTTCCTGAACGGTGTCACATCGCAGAGACGCGGGCCGAATATCTTAATCGTGAAAGCTACAGTCCAGCAACAAGAGCAGGGCGCTGCGAGCGAAGCAACGCGATCACGTCGTCGCGCTTGGCCATCGCCCGCGCGCCGACTTTGGTGCAACACAGAGCAGCGCAAGCGTTAGCGAATGCTCCCACGTGTTCGAAATCCCAACCCCGCAACAATCCGTACGAAAAGCCGCCCATGAAGGCGTCGCCCGCGCCGGTCGTATCCACCACATTCACGGCGAAGGCTGGCACATGAACGACCTTGTCCTTGCTGGCGATGATGCAGCCATTTGCGCCCATGGTAATGGCAACGAGCTTCGGTCCCATCGTCAACAGCTTGCGCGCCATGCGTTCGTAATCGTCTTCGCCGGTCAATTCCAACGCGGCCGCTTTGCACGGCTTTAGCACGTCAACCAATTTCAGTCCCAAGGTTAGTTCTTCCTGCGTGCCAAGGTTTGCCTGGCACAAAAAACTGGGGGACACGTCCAGATCGAGAAGCACCCGCACGCCCGCATCGCGCGCCACCTGCATCGCTTCTCGCACGGGAGTTAAGGGAAGTTGCGAAGCCTCCGTGTGAAAGTGCTTGGCCTTTTTGATATTCGAGGCGAAGTGCGTGTGCACCTGATGCACGCTAATTTTACCGGTGACGTTTGGAAACATGTAGATGCAACGTTCCCCCGCCACGTCCACGGGAATCCATGTCAGCGATGAAAGTTCCCCTTTGACGATTTCGATTCCCGACAAATCCATTCCGTCGTCAACGAAGGCTTTTTGAATGAGTCGCCCGTTGTCGTCATCGCCGATCAAGCCAAGCCACCCGGACTTCACCCCGAGCCGCGCTACCTGCGTCAGATTGTTTGCCGTCACGCCGCCCGCGTGAATCTCCAGCCGCGTGGCGTTGATTTTTTCCTCGGGCCCCAGCAGCCGCGGCACGATGGCGAAAAAATCGACCGTACAACTGCCGATTCCGACGACTTCCGCTACATCACCCATGGCCGTCCCTTCTTTCCATTTTGCGTCTGCTACGTTTCTTCGGCGCGATCGAAGAATCCGCTGCTTATAAATCTCGATGCTTTAAGAGTCAAGCCGAAACAGGTTACAGCATATTTCGACGATTCTCTGCGGGATTCTATTGAAGGGAGGGACGATGGTCGCTCGGAAAGTGACTTTGCGGTGTTGGCCGCGTCATCAAATCAATGAATTCCTTCTCGAACTTGGATTTGTCGAGGTCCGTATTGACAATCACAAACTGCTCGCCTATTCCCGGATTCGACCCAGGCTCCCAAGCGAGCGTATCGCCATAACTCGGCCCCTGGTCGATCGACGCGTCGAGATAAAGTTTTTCCGTGCGCGTAATAATTTTGGGGTCGAGCCAGGCGATGGCGGCCAGTTCGTCCCACATGTATTCGGAGTTGGCGTATTTCGCGATGTACTGCGCCGCGGGTGTATTTGTCTTTCCAATCTCCGCGATCATTTCCTTCGTCAGGCGCGTCTTGATGGAAATGTCCACGGGCGTATCTACAATCCGCGCCCAATGCGCGTGCAGGACGGCATGCGTCGCTTCGGGATCCATCCAGAAATTGAATTCGCGGCGCGGGCTCATGCGAAATTCAGGGTCGGTGCTTTGCGGATCGATGCTGCCTCCCATGACGATCAGCTCCCGTGCAAGCTCTGCGAATTGCGGGTCGATGGTAATGGCGAGCGCGAGATCGGTGAGCGGGCCGCCTTCGTAAATCGTCACCTGATGCGGATAACGATGCACCATGCGAATCATGAAATGCGCCGCATCTTCATTCGCGGGTTTCGTGGCGGGAGCGCCTTCGAGGAGTGGCGGAACGTCAAACGGCCCGTGGACTTTGCCCCAATTCCACGCGCCCTGATACACCACTTTGCCGTACAGCTTTTCCCAGGCGGCGATGAATTGTGGGGAGTTGTCGATGGGGAAGACGGCGCCGGGGACGACGGGAATGTCCGTGCGGCCGATGATTTCGAGCATGCGGAGCGTGTGGGCCACTTCTTCGTCGCGCCACTGATCACCTGTGACGACGGTGATGCCCAGCACTTCCGT
>DASRQP010000394.1:0-3346 GCA_035696585.1 Candidatus Acidiferrales bacterium
CCGCACGAAGCGTTTCAGAAATTCAAGACGCATCCGTACATCCGGCGAATTCTGGAAGGCGGGAAGCTGGTGCGCTATGGGGCGAAGACTGTTCCGTATGGCGGCTGGTACTCGATGCCGAGGAATTATTTCGATGGCGGGCTGATCATCGGCGATTCAGCGAGTCTGCTGAATTCGCAGCGGCTCAAGGGCATTCATACTGCAATCAAGAGTGGAATGTTGGCTGCCGAAACGATTTACGAGGCGCTGGCCGCTGGCGACACTTCGTCGAAAACGCTGAGCGCATTTCAAAAGAAGATCGAAGCAAGTTGGATCAAGCCGGAGCTTTGGGCGGTCCGAAACTTTCACCAGGGATTTCACAAAGGGCTGTGGCGCGGCGTTATCAATGCGGGGTTGCAATTCATCACCGGCGGACGCGGACTGGTGGATCCGATGCGCGCGCGCTCAGGCTACGAAGATTTCAAGAAACTGAATCGCCCGCTCGAACTAGTCGATCAATCCACGCGATTCAAAGGCGACGGCACGCTGACGTTTGACCGCCTCACCGACGTCTATCACTCAGGGACGCGCCACGAAGAAGACCAGCCTTGCCATCTGGTAGTTGCCGACCTGAATATCTGCGCGGAGCGCTGCGTGCGCGAGTACGGCAATCCGTGCCAGTATTATTGCCCCGCCGCCGTGTATGAGATGGTCCTCGAAAAGGGCAAGCCACGATTGAAAATCAACGCGTCGAATTGCGTCCACTGCAAGACGTGCGATATTGCCGACCCATATCAAATCGTGAATTGGATTCCGCCGGAGGGTGGCGGTGGGCCGAATTACGAAGGCATGTGATTCCCGCCTAACATTGCACGAGAACTGCTAATTGCATCCTTCGCCGACGCAATCCGTTTTCGCCGGCGAGCCCGCAAAAAAGTCATGGAGTCTCATCCAGAAGCCCTTCTTCGTAGTGTGCCTGCTGGATTGTTGTTTCCGCGCCGTCTTCGAGGGCGCATGTTGCGCGGTTTGAATGCTAGCCGGCTTCGTAGCACGCGGCGGTTCGGCGACGGTGCCGTGAAATATCCACACGGGTTCGACTCTTGCTTCCTTCGCAAGCATTAACGTTGCAACGCTGAGCGGTTCCGCGGTTTCTGTGACGCTTGTTGCGTCATAGCCAATCGGAGGCAAGTCAATTTTCGTGATGGGCTGATTGGCGGGCGGCAGCGCAGATGTTGCGGGGCGCGACGAGGGCTGTTCCACTGGCTCGTCTTTGTTTGCGATTGTGCTCTGTGTGGGCGTGGAAATTGGTGAAGTCGCAGAATCAGAGCCCGCCGGACTTGACCCTTTACGTGCATTCTGTGGCGACGGTTCAGGCTGGATTGGCGACAATTTCCGGGAGGTTTGCCCCTGTCTGACGACGCCTGCCGGTGATGCGGAAGTTTGCGCGCTCGACTCGTCGAAGTCGCATCGACAACTTCCCGAGGTGGCCCGCGCCGCACCGAGCGACGTACCTTGAAGCAGAATTTCGCTTGGTTCCGGCACGACCAGCGTCTGACCGCTCAATTGTTGCTGAACCTGCATGGCGCCTCGCGCTGCGAGAACGCACATGGCTCCGGTGTTGGTCAGCCCAACAGTGGCGTCGCGCGGCTGGTCTCCGATGGCCATGGGCGTCGCAACAATCATCGGGGTGTAAATTGTTATGGGACGGGACGCGTCGAATTTAACGTGGACGCGCCCGAAGCTGAGTGCGACAGTGAGCGCCTCGCCCGAGGCCAGCACACTAAATTTTGCAGGGCCGCAAATCTCGAGTTCGCCGCCGCCAACGAATTCCACGCGCGCCTTGCCCTCATGCACGATGACGGCGCTGCCTCCGCCAAATGTGATTGCACGGAAAGAATTGCCCTGGACGATATGCGAGGGCCCCAGCACGGAAATATCGTCTCCGACTATCTCTCCGAGAATCGGCGCTGTAGTTTGTGCGGCCGCGCGCGTTGCGAAAATCCCGGATGCGAACAATAACGATGCGCCGAGCGCGCCAAGTTTTTTGCGCAAGGAAATATTCATCGGAATTAACAAAACCATACAGGCACGAATCGTCTCAAGCTCACGATTGCTATACTATACGCCGATGAGCGAGCCAGCCGTGCCGGATTTGGAACCCCGCAATGCGCCAGCCGCGGAGCCGGTCAATATTCATTACGATACGCGCTTGCCGAAACTGTCGCGCTGGCGCCGCATGCAAATCCCCGTCATCGCATGGGCGGTGTATTTCATCATCCGCGTGATCGGGCCGACGATGCGTTTCGAAGTTCTTGGCTGGCAACACGCGCAGCACGCGTACGATCGCGGCGAGCATTTGATCGGCACGTTTTGGCACCGCTCGATTTTTTCCGCAATTTGGTGGTGGCGCAACCGCGGCACCGTGGTTATGAACACCACAAACTTTGATGGTCAATGGACGCGCAAGGTTATCGAGCGGCTCGGATTTGGCACGGCGCAAGGTAGCTCGTCGCGCGGCGGACTAAAGGGTCTCGTTGTGATGGCGCGATGCCTGGAAGAAGGGCACGATGTGGCGTTCACGATCGACGGGCCGCGCGGGCCACGCTACATCGCGAAACCGGGCCCCGTGATGCTGGCGCGCAAGACTGGCCAACCGATTTTCATGTTCCACATCGGCCTGGAACGCGCATTTACGCTGGAAAAATCCTGGGATCTGTTTCAGGTTCCGCATCTCTTCTCTCGCGCCGTCATGGTGATTGTGCCGCTAATTTACGTTGCGCCAGATGCTTCGCGTGAGTTGATGGAACAAAAGCATGCGGAAATGCAAGCGTCGCTCGAACGCGTGCGGGATATTGCGGAATCGTGGTTCAGTCTGAGCGAAGCTGAGCGCGCCCGCATCCGGGAGGAATGGAACGTTTCCTAGCAGGATCGTGAGGAGACTCGCTTCCACCGCGTCAGCGCTTCATCAACCTGACGAGTTGTTTCCTGGAGCGTCCCCGAACAATCAATCTGGTCATCGGCAAGCTGGCGCTTTTCTTCCATCGGCATTTGCGACGCGATGCGCCGGACGGCCTGCTGGGAAGTGAAACCACGATTGAGCAGGCGTTCGAGTTGTTGCTCGGGCCGGCACCATGCAACGGCCAGCCGGTCGAAAGTCTTGTAAAAACCGGTCTCGATGTGCAGTGCCGCAACGACGACGGCAATATCAGTTTCGCCGGTTCGTTGCAGCTCCTGCAGCTGGCGCGCGATTTCCTTGAGAACGTGCGGATGAATGATGGCGTTGAGGCGTTCGATCTTTTCGGTGTGGCCAAACACAAGTTCGCCCAGCTTCGCGCGATCGATTTTCCCGCTTGCGTCGAGAATTCCA
>DASRQP010000395.1:0-6067 GCA_035696585.1 Candidatus Acidiferrales bacterium
GCCGGACATGAGACGACAGCGACTACTCTTGCGTGGATCTTTTATTTGCTGGCGCAAAATGCGCGCGCGGAATCCGAGTTGCTCGCGGAATTGAGAGCGGTAACACCCGGCCGCGCGCCGACCTATGAAGACTTGCCAAAGCTGCGATTCACGGAAGCGGTCGTTCGCGAATCATTGCGGCTCTATCCACCGGCGTGGGCGATGGGCCGCCAAGCGGTCGAAGATTGTGCGATTGGCGGTTACGAAGTCCCGCGCAACACGACGATCTACATGAGCCAGTGGGTGGTGCATCGCGATGCGCGCTATTTCGACGAGCCGGAGCAATTTCGTCCTGAGCGATGGATGGATTCGCTGCAGAAAACGCTTCCGAGGTTCGCTTACTTTCCGTTTGGCGGAGGACCCAGAGTGTGTATTGGAGCGTCGTTTGCGATGATGGAGGCGACGTTGCTGCTCGCCACCATCGCGTCGCGCTTTCGATTGGCACTGGTGCCGGACCAGACGATTGAGCTGTGGCCGTCGATTACGCTGCGGCCACGGAATGGAATCAAGATGGTTGTGTCCAAGCGCTGAATTGAAGCGAGAGCGCAAATTCAGATGCGTCTATAGAGTGGATGCGCGAGAAAAATTCACGAGTGTCAGAACTTTTCACGCGTTGAGAGAATTGTTTGATATTGCTGTAGAGTGTTTTCCGCTAGCAATTCGGCGGAGAAACGGCGCTCGACCGTCTCTCGCGCTGTTTTTGCCATGCGAGCAGCCCCATTACGATCGTTTAGCATTTGACAAGCTGACGTGGCGAATTTAAGGGCGTCCGGCGAATCGACAAGGATTCCGTTGCTTCCGTTTTCGATGATTTCTGGCACGCCACCACTCGCAACAGCAATCACCGGCAATCCATGGGCCATGGCCGTGAGGAGCGAGGAACCCAAAGGCTCCGCCAAAGAAGGAAATACGAACAGATCAATCGCTCGATAGACCGTTTCGACATCTTCCACGAAGCCAGCGAAGACTACCGCATCGGCGATTCCCAACTCGTTCACAAGGGATTGCAATTTCGCGCGGCATGGACCGTCACCTGCAAGGATAATGCGGCAACTTGGAAACTGCACGCGGATCTGGGGTAATGCGCGCAGAAGAGTGTCTTGCCCTTTCTCGGGAAGCAAGTATCCGACGCAGCCAATCAACAAATCGTGATCCGTGATTTTCCATCGCGCGCGCGCCGAGCGGCGAATTTCCGTGGTTGTTGCTGGAGGAATTTCCACTCCGTCATAAACCACGGCGACGCGCGAAGAATTTATGCCGGAGGCGATTACGCTGTCCGCAACGAATTGCGAGACGGCGATTATGCGGCAAGCTGCGCGATAACGCGCGAGGCTGAGCGGCGCGCGACTCAACGGGTAAGCGACGCGTCGCGCGACAACCAAGCGACTGCGACGATGGGCGCGCGTTAACCACACCGCTGTCAATCCGTGGGGATCGTGCGCATGCAAAATGTCAAAGGCCTGCTGGTCGAGGATTTCGCGCAGACACAACGCTGCTTGCAATCGCAGAAATCGCGGGGGAAAAAGATGAACGGAAAAGCCTTCGGCTGCCGCGCGACGCGCCAGGGGCGAGTCGCGGCGGGCCATCAACTGCGCGTCGTGACCGCGTTCGCGGAGCCCTCGCAGTGTGAGAAGAATTTGCAGTTGGCCGCCGCGCCAATCCGGGCGCGTGTCGAGGTGGAGGATTTTCATGAGCACGCCAGTGTAAGCCATGCTTGAAACAACTGCGAAGCGCAACATTGCGGGCAGGGGGTTTGCTAGAGACGTCAGATGGCTTGTGTCACGGTTGTTGGCTGGCGTTGTGCTTCAATTGACTACTCAGCAGTAAAGTGTCACCCTAGGCACCAGTCCCTCTTGGGAGGCTTGCATGCACGTTTCAAAACTGGCCGTTGCCGCCGCTTTCGGTGGGCTATGTCTGCTGAGCCTCTCCGCGCGCGCCGCGACACTCTCAATCAGCAGCGCGCCGAGCGGCGCAACCGTTGAGATGAATGGCTTGATCACGGGCAAAACGCCGTTCACCGGGCAATACCCCGGCGGCTATTTTCACAAGACGCATACCGTATTCGGCTCGCGCTTGGAACATCCGATCGTTGTGCGAATTTCCATGGATGGCTACGCCAGCCAGGAAATCACGCTGACGGAGGGCCCTTTCGCATGGCATTCATTTAACGGCCGCTCGGAAGGAAACTACTGGCTGATCAAGACGGACCACTTCGAAGTGATTCTGGAGCCGCTCGCCAAGGTCTTCACCGGCAGGCCAGAAATTGCGAGCGCCATGAACGAAACGATTGCGACGAGCGGTCCGTTACCCGCCGAGCAGGTCGTTGAAGGAACGAATCCGGCGATTGTGCGCGTTGAAGGTATAAACGGGTGGGGAACGGGGTTTTTCATCACAAGCACGGGACTGATTGCGACAAACAAACACGTGATCGCAGACGAATCGATTCTGACCGCGATCACATCTCGCAACCAGCGCCTTTCGGCGCATGTCGTGTACGCCGACCCGGACAAGGATATCGCCCTCGTGAAAGTGGAGGGATCAGCATTTCCCCATTTGACCTTGACGAGCATCGCCGCGGTCCAAAAGGGGGAAAGCGTTATCGCCATCGGTAATCCCGACGGAGGCCTGCGCGACACGGTCACGAAAGGCGTTGTGAGCGCCATTGGCCGGGAGCGCGAATTGGGAAGCGGTACGTGGATTCAAACCGACGCGGCGATCAATCCAGGGAACAGCGGCGGCCCACTTCTGGACGATCGCGGAAACGTGGTCGGCATCAACACGCTGAAAGGGGTGCGCAATCGCGCGGGACAGGAGGTTCAAGGATTAAATTTCGCGCTGAGCGCGCAGGATCTGATCGACGTGCTGAAACGCTTTTATCCGGAGGCGGGCATGTCTCCGAAGACTGCGGATCAGGCCGACGAGTTTGGCTCAGTCAATATTTCTTCCGATCCCGCGGGAGCCGACATTTACCTGGACGGACAATTTGTAGGCAACACGCCCTCGGTGCTGCACGTTGCCGCCGGTCCGCACAAGATTCAGATTCAAGCGGGGAAAACAAAGTCGTGGGAGCGCGACTTGACTGTTTTGAAGGATAGCGAAGTTACAGTGCACGCGGCGCTGGGAGCGCAGAACTAAGCGGGTTGCTTCTCCGATTGCTGCATCATTGCGCGAAGTGCGGCACCGCGCAATGCCGTTCCGTCATTTAGAATCACGCGGACGGGCATGGACTCGAGCATCTCTTTCATCCGGCCTTTATCCGAGAAGGCTGCGAGAAACGCCGGCGTCTGAAGCTTCGGCAGAATTTTGGGGGCGATTCCTCCTCCTATATAAACACCGCCCGTGGCCAGCACCTTCAACGCCATGTTCCCCGCTTCCGATCCGAGCAACGCAATGAAAAGATCGAGCGCCCTTTCGCACAGTGCGGATTTTCCGGCCAGCGCGATCCGGGAAATCACCGGCGCGGGATCGCCCTTTTTTATTTCTGTGGCCAGCCAGGCAGGCTCTTCGCCACGTCCCGTATCGCGCAGAAATTCGTAGAGATTGACCAAGCCCGGACCGCACACGAGCCTTTCCCAGCTTACATGGCCGAATTGCGCGCGCAGATGCTTCAGCAATTCGTCCTGGAGATCGTCGCGCGGGGCGAAACTCGAATGCCCCCCTTCGCTCGCGAGCGGCACGTAATGATCGCCACACCAGTGAAGCGCCGCCTCTCCCAAACCCGTGCCCGGCGAAATCACCGCGCAATTTCCAGTGGCGCCCGACGCGCCGGGTTGCAATACGGCAAAATCTTTTGGTTCAAGCGTGGCGATGCCGTAAGCGTTTGCCTCAAGATCATTGAGCAACGTGATGGAGGGAAATCCGATTCGCGTCGCCACAAGCCTGGCATCCACCACCCAGGGCAGATTCGTCGCGCGGACTACGCCGTCGCGCACGGGCCCGGCGATTCCAATCGCCACTGCGTCAGGACGGAATTTCTGCGACGACAAAAATTCCGCGACAATGTCTTCCAGGCTCGCGTAGTCGTGGCTGGGATAAATACGTTCGAAAATATTTTGGAGTTTTCCAGCGCGCTGCTCAAAAAACGCCAGCCGCGTATTGGTTCCGCCGACGTCCCCGGCAAGAATCATTGCCCGGGTTCCCTCCACTGGCGGCCGTCGCGTTCGAGCAGGTCATTCGCCTCCCACGGTCCCCACGAGCCAGCCGGATAATTCGGGAAATTGCGCGGGGGCAACGCTTGCCACACATCGAGAATCGGCTGCACGACGCTCCAGCTCGCTTCGACCATGTCTGCGCGTTGGAACAGAGTGGCATCGCCGATCATGCATTCGTAAAGGAGCCGTTCATAACCAGTGCTGGGTTTCGAACCAAAATAATCCGCGTAACGGAAATCCATATTCACGGTGCCGAGTTTCACGATCGGCCCCGGAATTTTCGCGCCGAATTGCAGGGAGATTCCCTCCTGCGGCTGAATGTGAACGATGAATTGATTGGGCGCGAGCCGCTCGACCGCCGTTTTTCGGAACAGCATGAAAGGCACGCTCTTAAACTGGATGACGATTTCGCTCGAACGAATTTTCAGCCTCTTTCCGGTGCGCAGATAAAAGGGCACACCGGCCCAGCGCCAGTTATCCATCAGAAGTTTCAAGGCGACAAAAGTTTCCGTCGACGAAATGGGGCTGACGCGCGGTTCCGAACGATAGGCCGGGAGCCGCACATTCCCGTCCGTCCCTTCGCCATATTGCCCGCGCACCGTGCGCATCAGAACATCTTGCTCGGTGAGAGGCTGCATCGCGCGCAGCACTTTCGTCTGCTCGTCGCGAACCGCATCGGCGTCGAAGGAAACAGGAGGCTCCATCGTCACCAGGCTGATGAGCTGAAAAATGTGATTCGGCACCATATCGCGGAGGGCGCCGGAATGGTCGTAGTAGCCGCCACGGTTCTCAACGCCCATCGTTTCCGCCACGGTGATCTGCACGTGGTCGATGTAGCGTCGATTCCAGACGGGTTCAAAAATTCCATTGCCGAATCGGAACGCCAAAATATTTTGCACCGTTTCTTTGCCGAGATAGTGATCGATGCGGTAAATTTGATTTTCCTGGAGGACTTCCTCGATTTCGCAATTCAGTGCGTGTGCGGATGCCAATCCGTCGCCAAACGGCTTTTCGTAAATCACGCGCCGCCAACGATTCTCCGTCTGCTGCGTTAGACCCGCCGCGCCAAGCTGCCGCGTGATTTCACCGAAGAATTCAGGGGCTGTAGCCAGATAATAAAAATAATTCCCTCCGGTCGAATGATCCTTGTCGACATTGGCCAGTAGCGTCCCCAACGATTTGTACGCCGCGGGATCCTGGAAATTGCCGAGGTGGTAATAGAGGCGCTCGGTCAGCCAATCGACGAACGCCGGTTCGACGTCGCTCGTCGCAAACTCGCGGATTTCCTGCGCGATTTTCTTTTGAAACTCGGGCGTCGACGATTCGCCGCGCCCGATTCCCACGATTGCAAACTCCTTCGGCAGCAAATCGTCTTTCGCCAAGTTATACAGCGCGGGGAAAAGCTTTCTCTTCGTGAGATCGCCGCCGATGCCGAAGATCACCATCACGCATGGGCCTGCCGGACGGCCTGCTTCTCCGCCGGATTTTTTACCGCCCGGCGCGATCACAGCTGTTTCTTTGCCGTTATACATTCCTCAGAATCCTCGATTTCTGTTTTACGAAATAATATTTATTGGTTATTTCCCGGCGGCGCGTTCCACGTGACCGCCGAATTGGTAGCGCATCGCCGAAAGCAGCTTGGCGGCGAACTCGTCTTCTCCGCGAGAGCTGAAGCGTTCATAGAGCGCAGCGCTGAGAACGGGCGACGGCGACGCTTCGTCGATGGCCGCTTGAATCGTCCAGCGTCCCTCGCCTGAATCCGAAACACGCCCCGAAAATTTCGCCAGATCCGGCTGCTCGAAAAGAGCAATCGCCGTCAAGTCGAGCAGCCACGAGGCAATCACGCTGCCGCGGCGCCACACTTCTGCAACGTCCGC
>DASRQP010000396.1:0-2910 GCA_035696585.1 Candidatus Acidiferrales bacterium
CCATGGGCGATCCGCGAGCGGCGCTGGCGTCGATGCGGGATATTTCGCGACAACTCGATCCGAAAGTTCCCGTGACGAATCTCGAAACAGTGCAGCAAGCGACGAGCGTGGCGCTGCTGCTTCCGCGCGCGGCCGGAGCGATGTTCGGGCTCTTCGGACTGCTGGGATTGATCCTGGCGTCGATCGGACTTTACGGCGTCATTGCATACACCGTGGCCCAGCGCACGCACGAAATTGGAATCCGAATGGCGTTGGGCGCGAGTTCACGAGACATTGCGCGGCTCGTCATGCGACGCGGGCTGGGCATGGCTCTGGCGGGCGTCGCTCTGGGATTGGTTGGCGCGTTTGCATTGACTCGCGTCCTGTCAATCATGCTGTACGGAATCAGCGCGACGGACCCGTTAACGTTTGCGGCGACGGCCAGCTTCCTAATTCTGGTGAGCACTACGGCGTGCTACGTGCCAACGCGAAGAGCGATGAAAGTCGATCCCATGGTGGCGCTGAGGTACGAATAAAGCAGTGACAATCGCCTGGTGGCTCTTCCTTTATAAGGGGCAAGCGAGTCGCTGACACCGAATAAGTGGCATGCGCAAAGGCGGCGGCAGATGTGGCTGAGGAATGCAATTCGAAATCTGTGGCGCAAGCGGCGGACGGATGAGCTGCTCGACGAGGAAGTGCGCCGGTACGTCGAGATGCTCGCAGACGAAAAAGTTCAGAGCGGCATCGGTGCGGAGCGAGCGCGCCGGGAGGCGAAAATGGAATTGGGCGGCGTGGAGCAAGTGAAGGAGCAAACGCGCGAGGTCCGCGCCGGGCATTTTCTCGAAACGCTGTGGCAGGACTTGCGCTACGGCGCGCGCATGCTGCGCGAGAATCCCGGCTTCACGATTGTCGCTGTGTTGACGCTCGCCCTCGGCATCGGCGCCAACACGGCGATTTTCAGCATCATCAATTCGGTGTTGTACAAGCCGCTTCCGGTAGAAGCACCCCAGGAATTGGTCGATGTCTACAACACTCCGCCGAAGAACGAAGCGATCCTGCAATACATTCCTCTGGCCTATCCGGACTACGCGGATTACCGCGACCAGAGCAAATTGTTGACAGGTTTGGTTGCTTTCGCGCCGACGCAGGTGGCACTGGAAGGGCAAGGCGACAGCGCGTTAATTCCCGTAGAGGAAATCTCAGGAAATTACTTCCGAGTGTTGGGCGTGCGGTTACGGCTGGGACGCGGTTTCGATGAGGCGCAGGACCGCGTGGCAGGCGCTAACGCAGCAGTGGTGCTGAGTTACGCCATGTGGCAGAGCAGATTTGGCAGGGACCCAGACATCATTGGCAAGACAATTATTCTGAATGAACATCCGATGACGGTTGCCGGCATCGCGCCGCCCGATTTCCACGGCTTGATGCGAACAGTGGCGCCCAAACTGTGGGTTCCAATTTCGATGGATTCCGTGTTGCACCTGGGAAATCCGGTCAAGGACCGGGGCAGCCAGTGGATTTTTGCAATGGGTCGGCTGAAACCGGGCGTATCGGTGAAACAAGCGCAATCAGAGCTGCAGTCGATCGCGTCCCGTTTGACGAAGACCTATCCAGAATCGAACAAAGATCGGGATGCCGTTCTCCTGCCGGCAAGCCAAGTGAAAATCTTCCCGGAAGCGGACAAAGTGCTGTACGCGACGTCCGTGGTATTGCTCGGCTTCGCGGGGCTGATTCTGTTAATCGCGTGTGCAAATGTCGCGGGGATGCTGATGGCACGCGCGACCGGACGGCGGCGAGAAATTGCGATTCGGACGGCGTTGGGCGGTGGGCGTTTGCGGCTGGTGCGGCAGCTACTGACGGAAAATTTGCTGTTGTCACTGCTCGGCGGCTCTGCGGCCTTGCTAATCACATCGCTGCTAAACCGCGCGGCATCGCAAGCGCTCGTGAACATCAATACTGATCTACCAATCGGATTCGGCCTGACACTCGACATCGATGGGCGTGTATTGGCATTCACGGCGGCGGCGGTTTTGGGAACGACCCTTCTGTTTGGACTGATTCCGGCCTTGAAAACATCGAAGCGTGGCTTGACCGACGCGTTGAAAGAAGAAACTGGAGCCGCGACCGGTGCGCGCGGAAAGCACCGGCTGTTGAGTACATTGGTGGTGGCGCAAGTAACGATTTCCTTCGTGTTACTGATTTGCGCGGGCCTCTCGCTAAGAAGTCTGTGGAACGCGTCGCGCGTGAATCCGGGATTTGATCCGTTGGGCGTGGTAACAGCGAGTTTCAATCCATCGCTCGCAGGATATAACGCGCAACAATCAAACTCGTTTTACGAACAACTCATAGCGCGCATTGCAGCGCTACCCGGAGTTCAGAGCGCTAGCGAAACGGATCGACTGCCGCTAACCTTCGCCGTGCAAATCGGCACATGCACTCCGGAAGGCAAGGAAAATGACACGCGCGCGAGGCTGTCCGTAGCAACGGCGACGGTGAACACAAATTATTTCAAAACGATGCGAATTCCAGTATTACGCGGCCGGGCGTTCGATGATGGCGACAATCCGAAATCGACTCCCGTTGTGATGGTGAACCAGACGCTGGCGAATCGGTTCTGGCCGGGACAAGACCCTGTCGGGAAACGCATATCGTTTGGGGAAACAAAGAAATATTACGACGTGGTAGGAGTGGCGGCGGATGGGAAATATATCACGCTGGGAGAAGCGCCGCGGGCTTACGTTTACCGTGCGATGCGACAGTCGGAAATCGATGACCGGATCGTGATTGCGCGGACCATGGGCGATCCGCGAGCGGCGCTGGCGTCGATGCGGGATATTTCGCGACAACTCGATCCGAAAGTTCCCGTGACGAATCTCGAAACAGTGCAGCAAGCGACGAGCGTGGCGCTGCTGCTTCCGCGCGCGGCCGGAGCGA
>DASRQP010000397.1:0-21419 GCA_035696585.1 Candidatus Acidiferrales bacterium
ACGGGACCGATGACGCCGCGGAGGTCTTCGCCAGTGATTACGGCGACGACGCCGGGGGCGGATTTGGCCTTCAAAACATCGACCGAACGGATTTTGGCGTGCGCGTATGGGCTGCGCACAACGGTCATGTAGTGCATGTTCGCGAGTTGAATGTCATCGACGTAATGCGCGAGACCTTGAATCAGGCGCGGGTCTTCTTTGCGCTTCATCGGCCTGCCAACGTATTTTGCCGCCGTCGCCATGGTTAACCTCCGTGCTGACAATGCCCTTCAGGAAACTAAAATTCCCACCCTTCGCAAAGGCCGCTCCCTTCCTGCGTCACGGCAGGCAGGATGGGGCACCCGCAAAATCCCCGCACTTAGCGGCTAGCGCGCTTTGGCCTGCATCTTTGTTGCTGCGTATTGAATTGCTTCCACAATGTTCTGATAGCCGGTGCAGCGGCACAAATTGCCGCTAAGCGCGCCGCGAATTTCGTGCTCGCTGGGCTTCGGATTCTCGTTGAGCAAGGCGACCGCGGTGAGAATCATGCCCGGAGTGCAATAGCCGCACTGCAAGCCGTGTTTTTCCCAGAAGCCTTCCTGCATGGGATGAAGGCCGCCGTGGCCGCCGTGACCGTTGGACCCGTTCGATTTCCAAGTGCCGGCCAAGCCTTCGATAGTTGTGATTTCGGTGCCATCGGCCTGCGCGGTGAGCATGGTGCAGGATTTCACGGCTTTGCCGTCGAGGAGAACGGTACAAGCGCCACAGAGACTGGTCTCGCAGCCGATGTGTGTACCTGTAAGGCCCAGCGTGTCGCGCAGATAATGCACCAGGAGCAGCCGAGGCTCGACTTTGCTCTCGTGCTCCTTGCCGTTCACACTGATTCGGACATCAATGGCCATGGCGCGCCTCCGCGAGATACTTCCCGGGGTGATTGACTGGGCTTCTAAATGGGATTTGAAAGTTACTCCCGAGGGGCGAAAATATCAAGGCGTGAGGTTTGGCTTGCGGTTTAAGGGAGGGCGGCGCGGGCTTCGGGCTGGCGGCGGGCGCGGAGGCGGAGGACTTTGCGCTGGTTGGCTTCGAGGACTTCGAACTGCAAGCCGTCATAATCGAGTTTTTCGCCGGCTTCGGGAACGTGCCCGGCAATGTGATTGAGCAGGCCGGCGACGGTCGCCGCGGTGGATTCCACGTCGCGGTCATTCAAGTGGATGCCAAACAACTCCTCGAGCTTTTCCACTGCGAGGCTGCCACGAAGAACCATGCTGCCTGAACTTTCGCGGATGACGTCGGGCACGGGCTGGCGATCCTCTTCGCCAATTTCGCCGACAATCTCCTCGACCAAATCTTCCGCGGTGACAACACCCGCCATGGAGCCGTATTCGTCAATCACAATAGCCATTTGCTGGCTCTTGCGCTGCATTTCCTTGAGCAGGCTGGAACCCATTTTCGCCTCGGGAACAAAGAGCGCGGGACGCACGAGTTCGCGCACCGTGCGCTGGGCCGATTCGCTTTCGGGCACTTGCAGAACATCGCGCGCGATCACGATGCCGATAATTTCGTCGAGATTGTTTTCATAAACGGGCAGGCGCGAAAGCTTGGCTTCGACCAGCACGCGGCGCAATTGCTCGATGCTGGCGCTTGCGGGGATGGCCACGACGTCTGGGCGCGGCGTCATCACTTCCCTGACGCGCTTGTCGCTGAATTCGACGACCTGCTCGATCAGGCGGGCTTCATCCTGCTCGAGGATGCCTTGTTCCGTGGCCGCGTCCACAATGGCTTCGATGGCGTCCTGGCCGTCCGGGGAAGCGCCGCTATCCGGCTCGTCGGAAATGTGCAGCAGGGATACGGCGAATTCGAGGATGGCTTGGATCGGCCAAACCAGCCAGGCGAAAAGACGGATGACGGGCAAAAGCGGAATGAGCCACTTGCCGCGGGTTCGCGCGAGCAGCAACGCGGGAAAAAACTGCATTCCGACGATGACTTCGAGACCGAGGAAGAAAATCATCTCGGCGACGATTTGCCAGGTTTCGCCGGCGAAGAGTATTACAGCGCGCGCGGTGAGGACGGAGACGACGACCAGCCAGAGACGCGTGAGCAGGCTGAACGTTCCACCGGCGCGAATACGGGCGATTCTCAGGCGCGGCTCGATTTCGGCTACGTAGGCATCCAGGTTCGCGTGCGCCGGCCCGGCGACCACGCGACCAAGTTGCCGGTAAACGCGGTCAAGATAGGCGAAGACCGTGAGGCCCGCGGCGAGCACCAGAATCCCGAGTGTGTAATAGAGCAGTCCCATTTCTTATCGAATCCCCAGTTGGCCACGCAAACGCAGTTCGAGACGTTCCATTTGGCCGCTGTCGCGCTCGTGATCGTATCCCAATAAATGCAGAAGGCCGTGAAGCATCAGAACGCGCATTTCATCGTCGAACGCGCGGCCGGATTGTTGCGCGTTGCGACGCGCGACGGCGGGCGCGATGGCGATGTCGCCAAAATACGAACCGTTGCGCGGCGCCGAATGCCGACGGCTGGGCGACCGTTTGCCACCGCCCGCTGTGCGTTTTTTTGTTGCGACGGCTTCCGATGGAAACGAGAGGACGTCCGTGGGCTTGGCTTTGCCGCGATAGAGGCGATTCCAGCGCGCTATTTGCGCGTTCGTCACCAGGCATACAGTTGCTGCTCGGGGCGAAATGCCCAGAAGCCTGGCGATGCGAGCAAAGAATTGCTCCAGCGAGGGAGAAGCAACGGATACACGTCTCTGGCGGTTGATTACCATGGACTGGGAACTACTCCGCGCTGCCGCGGCGGCCGGATTCGCGGGAATGATTGTTGGCCGCGGAACGATTGCCGTGCTGCCCGCCGTCGTATTCTTCGTAGGCCTTGATGATGCGCTGTACGAGGTTGTGGCGCACCACATCGCGTTCGTCGAAATGGATGATGGCGATGCCTTCGATTTTGCCGACCACGTCGAGGGCTTCGACCAGACCGGAACGCCGTTCAGTGGGCAAATCGATCTGCGTCACATCACCGGTAATCACGGCCTTGGAATTAAAGCCCAGACGCGTGAGGAACATTTTCATCTGTTCGCTTGTGGTATTTTGCGCTTCGTCGAGAATCACGAAAGAATCGTTCAGCGTGCGGCCACGCATGAATGCGAGCGGAGCTACTTCGATAATGTCCTTTTCGAGGAAGCGTTCGAGCTTGTCGGCTTCGAGCATGTCGTGGAGCGCGTCGTAAAGCGGCCGCATGTAAGGATCGACCTTTTCCTGCAACGTGCCGGGCAAGAAGCCGAGACGCTCGCCGGCTTCGACAGCGGGACGCACGAGGATGATGCGGTTGACCTGTTTCGTGAGGAGCGCGGAAGCCGCCATTGCGACCGCTAGATACGTCTTTCCTGTTCCGCCGGGGCCGATGGCGAACACCATGTCGTATTGCTCGAGCGCTTCCATGTAGCGGCGCTGGTTGGGACTTTTCGCGGCGATGGGCTTTTTGCCAAAGGCGCGGGGGCGCGGGTGTTCGACCGCACCGCGCATCGAGAAATTGGGTTCTTCATGAGCCATGCGTAGCATCGCTTTCACATCCGCGCTTTCGATTTTCCGCCCCTCGCGGATTAATTCATTGTAGTCGTTCAGGAACTTGGCGGCACGGCTGACTTCGGCTGGATCGCCTTCGATTTGCAAGTCGCTGTCGCGCAATTGGGTGGTTACGTGGAGAGTCGATTCGAGGAGCTTAAGATTCTCGTCGTAGGTGCCGAATAGATCGGCAATGCCCCCCGACATCCTGACGGTTTGTCTCATCTAGGTAGGTTGCTGGTAGATCCTTTGCGCCTCGATTGCGCGCTAACAAATACGTTACAGCAGCCGGGCGGCGCGGTCAAGACGCGCTTATCTATATGGTGTATTATCAGTCAGATACAGGTATCGTCTGCGCCTCAAATGCTTGCCTCTTACGGCTTGGCAGCGGGAAAGGCGACCTTTGGCACCGCCCGCTCGGCGGGAGATGCCGCGAAGTAGGCGTCGTTGCGCTGGAAGCCTGCCCAACGCGCGAAAGTGCTATTGGGGAAGGTGCCGATGAAAGTGTTGTAGTCCTGAATCGCGTCGTCATAGCGCTTGCGTTCGACGGCGATGCGATTCTCGGTCCCGGCCAATTCGTCTTGAAGCTGCAAAAAGCTCTCATTCGACTTGAGCTGCGGGTAATTCTCGGTGAGCGCCAGCACTTTGACGAGGGCGCTATCGAGCTGGCCGTTGGCGGCGATTTTGTCTTTCGGAGTTTGGGCGTTCATCAAGTTGGCGCGCGCGTTGGCAACGGCGGTGAATACCGTGACTTCCTGCGCAGCGATGCCTTTTACCGTTTCGACCAAATTGGGGATCAGATCGGCGCGGCGTTCGAGGACGACGTCCACCTGCGCCCAGTCGGATTTGACCGTTTCGTTCTTGCGCACCATCTGGTTCCGCGCGCCAATGTACATTCCCGCAACGATAACGATAATCAGGACGATGACGCCCAGCACCGCCCAACCTTTTTTCATTTTGCTCCTCCACAAAAATCGCGCACAACAACCGGCACTAGCACGTGCCCTCGAAGCGGCAGTCGACCAGGTTCGTCATGCGTTCGACGAGTTCGACGAAACCGCGCAAAGTTTCCTGGGCGTCCACGTCGGAAGGCTTTCGCTTGCCCTCGCGCACGTCGAGAATCGCGCGAAAAGCGTCGGACTTGCTGCCTACGAGCGCCGCAGCCCGGTCGACAACTTCGCGCTTCGAACTCAGAGCGGGCTCCCCGAAGGCCAGCAGCGCGTGGCGAAACAAAGTGACGAATGCCGATACCGATGCGTCCATCAGGCTCACAACCAGGCGATCCTTCGGGGGTACAGACAAAATGCCGTGGCGCAAACGCACCAGATTCGTGCGCAATTCGCGTTCCACCTGCAATTTGTGCAGGTTCGTGGGAACGTTAAGCATGGAGAAAAAATCGTCTCCGTAAATCATTTTGTGATTCGTCTTCATGTCGAGCAATTCAATCGCGAAAATATCGGCGGACGCACGCAGCTCCTCTTGAGTGAACACCTGCGGCGCGTCGAAACCCTTTCGTTTCCACCAGGCGACAGTCTCGTGGAGCGCTTCGAGCTCCGGAGTGCCAGTGCGTTCGAGGATGCAGAGGATATTCAGGTCCGAGTGCTGCTTGCGGTATTCGCCCGTCACAGCGGAGCCGTAGAGGACGATGGCCTTCAGATTCGGGCCCGCCGCGTGTTGCAGCCTCTCTTTTAACTGTTGAACCAATTCTTCCATCGCACCGCCGCTTTCTGTCCACGCCTACCGTAACATCAAATCACCAGCCGCCTTCGTCACCAACTACCGCTTGCACCGCCGCCGCCGAACGAGCCGCCGCCAAAGCCGCCGAACCCGCCGCCCCCTCCAAATCCTCCGCCGCCCCAGGAACCGCCGCCCCAGTTCCCGCCTCCGAAATACCACGGGGTGCCCGCCCACCACACGCCGTGACCGCGGCGGCCATATTTGCGTCCCGCACGCAGGCGCATGAGCAGGCCGAGGAGCGGGAAGAACAATAACATCATAATCGATAGCAACGGCACGGCGATGTTTCGCGCATTGATGGGCGGCGGGGGAGTTTCGGCGCCCATGGGATTGTTCTGCGATTCTTGCGCCAACGCGTCGAGCTTTATGCCACGGTCTTTCGCAATCACCGCGGCTATGCGTTCGGTGAGCAGCAAGACCGCGCCGCTATAGTTCCGGATTCTGAGTTGTGGCTGCGCTTCCCTGCCAAAGCCTCCCACGAGGCCGTCGGGCAGAATAGGTTCGAGGCCGTAGCCAACTTCAATCCGGTATTTGTGCTCGTTCGGGGCGAGAAGGATGAGGATTCCGCGATCTTTTTGCTTGGGCCCTATTCCCCAATGCGTGGCGAGATTGATGGAATAGTCCTCGACGGATTCGCCTTCCAGGGAGCGCACGGTGACCACGGCGATCTGCGCCTGCGCCTTGTGGTCCACTTCCGAGCAGAGCGCTTCGATGGCGCTCTTCGAATCAGGAGCGAGGACGTGCGCGAAATCGTTGACGTATCCCTGAGGGCGCAGCGATCGCGGATTCTGTGCGACCGCCGCCGGTGCGAAAAACAGAGCGGCGAGGCACACCACCGCCAACGGCGCCAGATATCCCAAGCGCCGCACTGCCTTCGAAGATTGCAACCGTATTGGCATCGCTGAGATGAATCTATGCTTTTGGGTAGTAAAAAGTCACGCAAAACCGCATTCGCGACGCGCCATCTTAGGCCGTCTCCGCTACGGCGTCAAAGCAGGAAATCCAGCGCGAAGCTGAAGCAAATAAACATTGCGTAAGAAGCGGCCGTATCGTGATTTGTTATTCATGCACGTGTAGCTCCGAGAGTGTTACCGTATCGTTCAAGTTCCATTGACACGAGTGGGAGGACCACCCCACACTAAACTCAAGACTCGAAGGAGTTTCGTCAATGGCGACGTGCCCCGCTTGCAATCACGACGTTCGCACGCCATTTTTCCTTAACATGGATGCCTGGAGGCACCTCGTCTGCCCTCATTGCAAGGCAAGACTGGAGATGAAACCGCCCCGCTCGTTCGTGTTAGGCCCGCTGATCGCACCCCTGTTTGTGCTCGCCCGAAAGGGCCACGCGTTCGAGATCACTGCGTTCGTATACATGTTCGCAACCATCTTTCTTCTGCTCCTGGAAAGCGCGCATCCTAAAGTACAGCTCCGGAAAAAGCCTCTGCCCGAGCCCAGCATCCGGTTAAACATCGACGATCCCTCAAATTAGACCACCAACGATAGACGCGCGAAATTGACAATCGGTGGCGCGTCCGATACTCTTGCTATTCGATTCTAATTCCGAAGGAGCGCTTCATGCCCACGGGCACCGCTGTAAAACAGAAGAAAAGGTCCAAGTCAGTTTTCAAGAATATGCGGCAGACCGAGCATCGCACGGTCACGAATCGCGCCAATCGCACGCGCGTCCGGACGGCCATGCGGCAGTATCGCGCCGCGCTCGCCGCAGGCGACGTGGCGAAGGCGGAAAAAATGGTTCCGCAGACATTTTCTGAGCTGGATCGCGCCGTCAAGAACCATTCGCTGCCTCGCAATACCGCGAACCGCTACAAGTCGCGTCTGACGATTGCGCTGAACGGCCTGCGTAAGACGAAGAAAGCCTAAGAGTTCGCCGCCTTGGCGGGCGCGGCCGTGAGGCGCGCAATCAGAAACTCCATTGTGGCGCGCGGATTTGGGCCGCCCGATTTCAACGCGCTGTCCGCTTCCGCAAGCGCGACAATTCCCTCTAGAAGTTGCTCCCGCGCAAACTTTCGCGCCTGCGCCATCGCGATCCCCGCCGATTCGGGGCGCATGCCCAAGTCACGCGACGCTTGACCCGGATTTGTTCCAGGCGGCAATTCCCTCGCTTCGACCAATTTCCGGTACGTCCAAGCCAGGGCGCCAACCATTCCTGCAGGCTGCTCGCCTTCGCGCAATAAGCAATCGAAAAAATCCATGGCTGCGCGGCGGTCGCGGGCTGCGAGTACTTCGGTGAGCTTCCAGACCGTGTATTTTCGCGCGGAAACAACCAGGGCTTCGACGTCAGCGGATTCGATTTTTCTTCCGGCGGCGTAAAGAGATAGTTTTTGGAGCTCAAGCCGAATCTTGGCTGGCTCGCCGTTCACCGCTTCGACGAGCTCCGCCGCCGCGTCGGGATCGATTTCCGCGCCCAGTTCGCGCGCCATGTCCGATGCAAACGCCGTCATATTCGCGGCGCCGGTGGAAAGTTCGACGACGAGAGCATTCGCCGTGAGCAATTTGGAAACCCAGCGACGGCCGTCGAGAGCTTCTGCCTCGAAGACGACAATCGAAAAAGGCGCGGGGTTTTTCAGGTAGGCTTTGAGCGCTTCAACAATTTCTTCGCTGGATTCGTCGCCTAAGCGCTCAAGCGCTTCCATTCCATCGAGAAAAATAATTTGCTGCGGAGAAAGCATGGGGACGGTTTGCGCGCGCTCCAGCATTTCTTCCCAGCCGCCACCAGCCGCTGAAAGCTTCGTCACGGCCCAATCACGCGCGGCTTCGGGAACGAATTTCTCGATGAGCGCCTTGCGGCAGCGGTCGCGAAGATAAGGATCGGTTCCCAAGAGCAGAATCGCGGGAACTGGTTTGCCCTTGGCGATGGATTGCAAGAAATTGTCGAGCGTCACCTCGGGCATCAGAAGTCCTCTAAGAGTGCGGAGACCAAATCGGCCGCGAAAGCGCGCGACATGCGGTCCATGGCCGGGTCGCCCTCTTGAAAAAATGTGCTAACGTCGTTCGAAATCTGATATTCGTCGCGAAAGACAAAATTGTCATTGTGATAGACGGTCTTCTTCGTGGCTTGATCGACGAGGCTGACTTTCATTTTGAGAGTCACGAGCATGGTGGTGACGTGGCCCGAGGTCGCGTCGAAGAGAAGCGGAACCGCTTGGATATCGGTGATTTCACCGTGAAGGACGGCGTCGGCGCCCTCCGCGCGGGGCACGACGCGATATTTCGTACGCACCAGAAATTCATGAACGACGGCATCGGTGACGCGCTGCTCGATGCGATATGTGGGGGTGCGATTTACGAATGCGGGAACGGCGATGGTATGCCAGTTTGACGGCAAACGCGCTGCGCGGCCCGCGACGTGGTAGCCACACCCGCTTGCCAATACAAGCATACACGCGAGCGCCGAGACGGATTTTGCGAGAGCCGCGCGCCGCGAATCAAATCTTCGGAGCAAGCAGCTCCTCCGCGATGCGCACAGCGTTGGCAGCCGCAAGCTGCAAATTGTCCGTCACTCCCCAGAGCCAGACGCCGCCGCTCACATTTTCGTCGCGCTCCGCGCGCGCCAAATGAATTTTCGCCTCGCCCGCGACGCTGACATTCGTTGGCTTTGGCTCGCCCTCGCCAACCAGATGGAGGCCAGCCGCAGCGAGAGCGCTGTCGAGTTTCGACGGTTCGCATTTTTCCGCGAACTCCACATAAGCGGCGAAGGCGTAACCGTAAAAAACCGGCGCTTGAAGCAATTGCACAGCCGGAACCGCGATTCGCCCGCCAAGATACGCGGCGATGCCTTTGGCTATCGCTCCACGCATTTCCGCCAGGCTCGGGCGGACTGCCTCGCCGTATCCGGCCAACAAATTAAACGCGACTTGCGTATCGAAAATCTTTTGCGTGATGGGGCGAAACAGCAGCAAATCGGCGGTTTGCTTTTCGAGTTCCTCGATGCCCAACTGGCCGCGTTCTGACACCGGCGGAAAAAACAAAATTGCCAGGCGCGCCGACGAAAACCTCTTCAGAGCTGCTGCGACGGTGCAGGCAATTATGATAGCGGGAGCTGGAGAAGAAAAAATTCCGCTACCCTCGGATTTTCTAGCTTTGTGTTCCGGCGGGGCGAGGAGCGTGTCCAATTCTGGAATCCAGGGGGCGGCGTGTGCCGCGGCCTCCAATACGCCGGTTAAGTCGATGATCGTCGCGCCCGCGCCATGGGCCAGTTTCCAGTTGTCGCGCGCCTCCTCCGGACTGCCCGCGAAGAAAACAAAACGCAAACCATCGAAGCTCTCGCGGTCCATGGGCTTAATAAACGTGGGCTCGCCCGCAGCCTCCGCCAATGTTCCCACCGGGACGCTGGTATCCAGCAGAACGATATCCGAAGCTGGAAAATTGCGGTCTTCGATGACCTCCTTCAATTCTTTTCCACGCAATGACGATGCGCCGACAATCGCTACCCGATGGCGGGGATTTTCGCGGGACATGTTCAGGCGGGATGCGAAACGGTCCGATGACGTACTTTGCGGAGGAATTCAATTATCAGGCCGTGCAAGACGTAGACGCTGGCGATGAGCAGAAGCGTCGTCTCCGAATAACGGAAAATCGCGGCGACAATCAGAGCCATGGCGACAACAGCGAGCGAGGTTCTGCGCCTGCCCCAGTTTACGCCCTTGAAATTGTAGTAGCGCACCTTACTGGCCATCAAAAATCCGAGGAGAAACACCAGCAGCACCCAAATAAGCGATTTGCGCCAATCCTCGATCGGATTCCACATAGCGTGGACGACAGCGGCGATGGCGCCGGCGCCCGCGGGAGTCGGCAGACCCACAAAATATTTTGAGCCGCCGGCCATGCCAATGTTGAACCGCGCCAGACGCCACGCACAGAAAATTACGAACACGAAACTGGCCAGCCATCCGAGTTGCACGATGTATGGCGCGAAAAACGATTCGTTGGTCACAACACCCTTGACGCCCCAGCCAAAGGCCAGGAACGCCGGGGCGACTCCGAAGCTGACGACATCGGCGAGCGAGTCGAACTGCTTGCCGAATTCAGAGTTCGCATGCATCAGCCGCGCGACTCTACCATCGAGCGAATCGAACACAATGGCCGCGCCGATTGCTTTTGCCGCATTGTCCATGTCGCCCGCGCCACCGCGGAAAGTCTCGAGAATTGCATAGTAGCCGCAGAGCAGATTCAGTACGGTGAACAAACTCGGCAGCATATACGCGCCGCGGCGCAACTTGCTGTCGCGCGCCGAAGGCGGTTGGTCTTCCTCGAAATCCAGCGATTTTATTTCGTCCGTAGCCATCGTGCGATTTGCGTGGCTCCTCCGGCCACGTGCTGCCCCCGCTTGACGAGAATTTCGGCGCTCGCCGGAAGCCATACATCCACGCGCGAGCCGAAGCGAATCATGCCGACGCGCTCACCAAGCGCCACTTCATCTCCCACTTGCTTCCAGCAAACAATTCGCCGCGCCACCCAACCGGCGATTTGCTTGAAACTCATTTCACCGGACGGCGTGGCGATCGAAATCACGTTCTGCTCGTTATCGGCGGACGCTTTCCCATTCCACGCGGCCATGAATCGCCCTGGATGGTACTCCACTTTCCGGATTTTTCCCGCCACTGGCGCGCGATTGACGTGCACGTCGAAAATCGAAAGGAAGATGCTGACGCGCTTGCCCGGGTGACCCTCCAGAGGCTCGTCCACAATCTCGACGACGCGTCCATCGCCCGGCGAAACGACCGCGCCCGGATCCGTCGGAATCTGCCGCTCGGGGTCCCGGAAGAAGTACAGTACGAAAAGCCCCAGCGCCACCAGAACCGCCGCCCACCACCAACGAAACGCCATCAGGATAATTCCGAGGATCAGCGGCGGCAGGGCAAATCGATATCCATCCTTCACCATAAGGGACGAAGCATACCTCGCGCAAAGACACTTGCATTGTACGACAGAACAAGACTCTACGGTGCGGGGTTAGCTCGCCCGGCTCGCTTGCCGCCGGCGCGCTATAAGCTGCTGCATCTCGTCTTTCAATCGAAGCTTCAATTTCTTGATTTGCGTTTCGAGGAGTATGTCTTCTGAACTGCGGTACGGCTGCCGGGTCAGTTGCTGGAGTTGCTCTTCGTACCGGGAATGTTCTTGCGCCAGCTTGCGAAACTGTTCGTCGTTCGACATCAAGTCCCCTGGAATTTCCTGAGCCGTCTCGGGCATCCGTTCCCTCCAGGTTGAAGTTTGGTCTACATGAGGGAAACCTATCACAGTTTTCGACTCGACGCCAAACATCTCTCGAGAAAATTTCGGAAAACACTTCACTGATTATCAGCGGCCGCGGTTAGCAGAAGGGCATCGTCGGGTGGATCAAAGTAATAATTGGGGCGTATGCCTGCGGCGCGGAATCCATAGGACTCGTAAAAAGCTTTCGCTCGCGCATTCGAGGCACGCACTTCGAGGTAGATCTTCGCGATTCCTTCTGCCGCGGCCCATTTCATTGCCGTGCGCAACAACTGGCCAGCAATGCCTTGCCTCTGCGATGCGGGAGCCACCGCGAGATTCAAAATTTCCAATTCGTCGACGAGTTTGCGAGTCGCCAGAAATCCCGCGATTCGGCCATCGTTTTCAGCTACCCAGCACGGTGCTGTGCTGTTCCCTGACGCTGGCACGGCCAGCAATTCGTATTCTTTTCGTAACCATTGCGATGCTTCGGGACACTGCGTTTGGATTCCAACCACTGCATCGATATCTTGCGCTCCAAGCAGGCGAATCTTGACTGCGGCGCCGCTCAAGGTACTTTCCATGAAAGCTCCGCATCGGACCGGCGAATGTAATTCGCGTCCAGGCGCAATGCATCTGTAACTTCGCCGCGGTTGGCCCGCTCGAATGCCAGTTCTCCGATCACGGGAGCGAGAAGAGGCGAGACGCGCTCGACGTTCCGCGAAATTGCAGATCGAGGGTCATGCGCCGCGGCTTTCAGCACTTCTTGAATAATCTCCGGCACTGGCGAAACGAATTGGACGCTTCTGTTCCCCGCTTGCGCACCAATCTCTGCCAAGAATTCCGCGGGCGTGCAGACATGGTCTTCACTTTCGCTCACAAGGCCGCTGCCTTCGCGACGGTAGAGCGCCGCGTAGATTTGACCGCGCCGCGCGTCCATCACGGGCGCTATTAATTCCGCGTCACATTTGCTTTGCGCGGCGACGGCCTCAAGCCCGCTAACGGCGACGATTGGCTTTTCGAAAACCTCCGCCCAGCCCTTCACCGCTGCGAGCCCCACGCGCAGGCCGGTAAACGAGCCCGGACCCGCAACCACGGCGAAAACGTCGAACTGGCACGTTTCGAGATGCAATTCGCTCAGCAGGAAATCGAGCTGGCGGAACAGACGCGTCGAATAGGGCTCGTCGGCAAAAGTCGAGATCACTCCCGCCAATTTACCGTCGCGCAGAACGGCCAAACTTCCCAATCGCGAAGAGGTGTCTACAGCGAGAAACAGCATAAACGGCCATTTTACAAGATTTCTGGCTTGACTTTTGGACTAAATAAGCACCCAAACGCCCCAAAAAAATAGGGGTTTTCCCTTAGATTCCCTTGACCTTCACCCTACGCAGGCCTAAGCTTTTAGTGTAGCTTCTGGGGAGGGTACATCCTGTATGGATTTCAAACTGGGCGAGAAGGTTGTTTATCCAAACCACGGTGTAGGAGTTATCGAACAAATCAGCTTCGGTTACCTGAATGGCCGCTCCGAACGTTACTACATGTTGAAAATCGTTTCCAGCGGGCTCAAAGTCATGGTTCCACAAACCAACATCATGAGCGTCGGTCTGCGCCCTGTGATCCGCTCGAACGAGGCAGGTGACGTCATCACCTATCTCGAAAAGGGCCGTTCCGCCTCTCATCACGACTGGAAGCACCGCTTCAAAGAAAACTCCGAACGTATGCGCACTGGCTCACTGATGGAAGTCGCCGCCGTCCTGAAGGGGCTGGTTTCACTCAGCCGGACCAAGCCGCTTTCATTCCGCGAGAAGAAGATGCTCGAACGCGCCAAGCATTTACTGGTGACCGAGCTCGCTACCGTTCGGAATACCACCGAGCAGACCATGGAAACGAACCTGGTTCGTGCGCTGGCCAAGGCCCGTTTGCAGATGCCGGAAGCGCTCGAAAAGCTCGAAAACTAGCTGCATTTTCTTGAAGATTGAGTATTTTGGCGGTGAAACTCCTGCTTTCGGGAGCAGGGGTGAACATTACTTCCGGCGTTTCGGCGGCTTTCCCCAGCCGCCGCCGCCGGGGCTTTCGATTCTGACCACGGCTCCCGCGGGAGCATAAAAACTACCTTTTGCCGGTACCGTCTTCCGCTTGCCTGCGATCACCACTTCGTTTTTCCCCGTAGCGCCCGGCTCGCCACCTGCAAGGCCGTAGGGTCCAAATCTGCGGCGATCCGACAGCATTCCCACCTGCATCGGCGCCAGTAACTCGATTTCGCGGATGATTCCATCGCCGCCGCGAAACTTCCCTGCCCCGCCAGAGCCGTAGCGTATGCCGTAACGCTTCACGCGCACGGGATAGGCATGTTCGAATACTTCGACCGGCGTATTCAGCGAATTGGTCATGTGTGTGTGGATGCCACTTTCGCCGTTGAGGCCCGGGCGTGCGCCCATGCCTCCGGCGATCGTCTCGTAATATGCAAAAGGCGCATTGCCACGACCGGAGCGCGTGTCGCGCCCTCCAAAAGTCAAATTGTTCATGGTGCCCTGGCTCGCCGCGGGGATTTTCTTGGGAAGCGCGCGCGCCATGGCGCGCAATAGCGTGTCGACAATGCGCTGCGACGCTTCCACGTTGCCTCCGGCGACGGCTGCGGGGGGCCGGGCATTCACGATGGTTCCTTCGGGCGCGATAATCTTTATCGGACGCAGAAGGCCTGACGTCGCAGGGACCTGGTCATCGACCAGGCACCGAAAAACGTAGAACACGGCCGAGTCCGCGATGGCTTTGACGGCGTTGACGCTTCCCGCGCATTCCGGCGACGAGCCGGTGAAATCCACTTCCGCGTGTTCGCCACGAATCCGAATCGTGACGCGAATTGCTATCGGGTTGCCGGTGATGCCGTCATTGTCGAGAAAATCCTCGCCGCGATAAGTGCCATTTGGAATTTGGCGCAGTGTCGCGCGCATCATTTTCGCTGAATATTCCAGAAGGTGGCGCCCATAAGCTCCTGTTTCCCGCTTCCCATATTTGCGAGTAATCTCGATGAGCCGCCTTTCGCCGACGCGGCACGCTGCGAGTTGCGCCGTCAAATCACCCTCGCGCTCTTCGGGCGTCCGCACATTCGCCAACAGCAGACGCAACACATCTTGAACGATGCGGCCGTTTTCGAAAATCTTTACCGGTGGGATGCGAATGCCCTCATGGAAGATTTCGCGCGACAGTCCCATCGAGCCGGCCTGCGCGCCGCCAACGTCCGCGTGGTGCGCTCGATTCGCCACGTAAAACATCGGCGTCTTCTCGCGCGGCAAGTACGCGGGCATCACCATCGTCAAATCCGGCAGATGCGTTCCGCCCGCGTATGGATCGTTCAACAGCGCCACGTCGCCCTGCTTCAAATCGATGGCGCGAATTGCAGCATCCACGGACGCAGGCATCGACCCGAGATGCACCGGCATGTGATCGCCCATCGCGAGCACGTCGCCCGCGCGATCGAAGACGGCGCAGGAATAGTCTCGGCGCTCTTTGATATTTGGCGAAAAAGCGGAGCGGCGCAGGACTCCGCCCATCTCTTCAGCGACGGAATGAAATAGATTTTTGAAGATTTCCAGACGCACGGGATCGAATTTCATCGGCCGCGCTCCATCAGCAGATTGCCGTGAGCATCGACGCGAACGTTCCAGCCCGGCAACACGACGGTGGTCGCGCTGTATTCGGCCACAATCGCGGGACCACGGAAGCGGTTTCCCGCGCGCAATTTCGCCCTGTCGTAGATTGTGGTTTTCGTTGCTCGGCCACTGAAAAACACGTCGCGTTGCTGCATCAGAGCGGCCGAAGCACCGGTGCCTCCCGCCGGTAGTCTCGGCAACGCCGGCTTGGGAGTCAACCCGATTGCTCTCGCACGCACATTCACAATTTCGACTGGGCGCTTCGCGTCGGCGTATCCGTATCGCCTCTCGTGCGCGCGATGGAAGCTCCGCACAAAATCAGCACTCGCCGGAACGCTCAATTCATACGCTTGGCCGACGTAACGCATATCGAGGATGCGTTCGATCTTCATTCCGCGACTCTCAAAACCCTCCCGTCGCATTGCCGCCACCGCTTGCTTCTCAATTTCAGCGAATTCGCGGCGCAGCGCGATATTTGCCACGCGCACGGAGGGCGCCGACAGCAGAATTGTTTTTGAGAAATCCTTGACTACGTCCGCGCGCAAAATCCCCAGCGCGGAAAGGCCTCCCGGGAATTTCGGAACGAGCACGCTGGGCATTTCGAGCGCCGCCGCAAGCCCGCATGCGTGCAAACCTCCCGCGCCGCCGAATGCTACCAGCGTGTAGTCGCGCGGATCGTGGCCGCGCTCGATGGAAATCACGCGGATGGCTTTCTCCATATTCGTTTCGACCACATCGAGAATTCCCTGCGCAAATTGCGTCGTCGTTTTCATTGTTCCTCGCGAGCTGGCCATCCATTCGGTAGCGCGCTCCAAGTCCAGGAGGAAGTCGCCGCCGAGAAACCCCTCCGGCACGATTCGTCCGAGAATCAAATGCGCATCGGTGACGGTGGGCTTCGTCCCGCGCCCGTAGCAAATGGGCCCGGGCTCCGCGCCCGCGCTCTCGGGTCCCACACGCAACGCTCCGCCGCGATCAAATCGCGCGAGCGAGCCTCCGCCCGCGCCGACCGTGTGAATGTCGAGCATGGGAACAGCGACCGGCAGCCCCGCGACTTCGGATTCATTCGTAGTGCGCAACGCACCGTCGATCAACGCGACATCTGTTGAAGTGCCCCCCATGTCGAACGTGATGATTCGCGGGAAGCCGGCGAGTTCCGCAACATACTGCGCGCCCAACACGCCGCCGGCCGGCCCGGAAAGAATTGTGTGTACAGGCTCGCGCGCCGCTGTGGCCGCCGAAATGATTCCACCGTTGGACTGCATCACGCGAACACGCGCGCCGCTCTTGGCTCGATTCGACTTCGCGTGGCGGCCTGCCAGCCTGTCGATTTCGCCCAAGTAGGTGCTCATAACGGGAAGCAAATACGCATTCTCGATTGTGGTGATGGTGCGTTCGTATTCGCGAAACTCCGGGAAAATCTCCTGCGACGCGGATACATGAAAACCGGCGGCGCGTAATCGCTTTGTGATTTGCATTTCATGCGTGGGATTTGCAAAAGAGAAAAGCAAACACACGGCGACTGCGTCCGCGCCGCTCTTTTTGACGAGGCGCACGATTCGCGCAAACTCGGCGTTCGATGGCCGCAGGATGGCGCGTCCCTCGGCGCTCACTCGCTCGCGCAGACCGAAACGCCTTTCGCGCGGCACCAACGTTCTTGGCCGCTCCACAAAAAAATCGTAGAGCTTCGGCCTGGCTTGCCTGCCGATCTCGACCACATCCTCAAAGCCAGCCGTCGTGACCAGCGCAACTCTCCCGCCGCGTCTTTCGAGCAACGCGTTTGTTCCCACCGTGGTGCCGCAGGTCAACTCAAGCGCCGCATCCGCTGCTGTTTGCGTATCGGTCCCGATTGTCGCCAAGGCTTCCGCGATGGCGCGAGCGGGATTTTCAGGAGTCGAGAGGACTTTGAGGATATGCAACTCGCCGCCGCGCGCGAAAACGCAATCGGTGAATGTTCCGCCCGTATCGATCGCAATGCGCATGGCCGCGCGATTGTATAGAATTCGCCGTCTCGGCGCAAAATCATCTGAAAGTGCGAGCATGTCACGCGCGGGACACGGCGTCGTAGTACTAAAGTCCTACAGGCCTTTCTTACGTGTTCTGGAAACGCTCGACCGCGACCTTCTGGTGTGCGGAAAATTCTTAGGCATACTATTTTTGACAGCTCATCAACCCGGCCTTAGGCGGCTTGCGAGAGTTTCCGTGCTCGCGGGCACTGGCCGGCAACCCATGGCGACGATTAAGCAAACCCGAGGCGTGAAGCCCGAAGAGCGCGAACTCGCTCGTAAACGCGCCGAGCAGGAGCGCATGGAAGCGGAGCTTGCCGAATGCGAACTGCGTCTCGCGAGCATTCGCGGCGAGCTGGGGGCGCTTGAGCGCCGCTATTTGAAGCTTGTTGGCCTGCCTTACGCCGAACTGGATGAGTTGCGCGCCCAAGTTGCCGAGCGCATGGCAGCGGAAGATCCGGAAAACGAACGCCTTCAGCGCGCCGCCCGTGAAGCCCGCCTGCGCGCCGATGAATCCCGCAACGCTGCCTCAGTGAAAGGATCCGAAGAAACAAAACATTTCTCGCCCACTCCCGAATTGAAACGCGCCTACCGCGAGGTCGCCAAACACATTCACCCGGACCTGACAACCAATGATGCCGACCGCGCGCGCCGCCAGAAATTGATGGCGGAAGCCAATGAAGCCTACCAACAGGGCGACGAAGCACGGCTGGCGAAGATTTTGGATACGTACGAATCGAGTCCCGAAACGGTGGAAGGCGAAGGCCCGGGCGCGGAACTGATACGCGTGATCCGAAAGCTTAGCCTGATGAAAAACCGGCTGGGCGAAATCGAAATAGAAGCCCAGAAGTTCTTTAACTCTGATCTTTACTTGCTAAAGGTTCAAATGGAAGAGGCGCACGAGCAGGGCCGCGACCTCCTGGCGGAAATGGCGGAAAAAGTTCGCAAGCGCATCGCGGATTGCAAAGAGCGCCTCGAAGTTTTTGCACCGGGACGCGTGCACTGATGTCTCGGCGCGCCCGGCGTGAAAGTCGCGGAATTGTTCGCAGCCCCGCGAACGGGATCACGGTGCTCTCGTCGTCTCTCGTGCTGCGTGGGATGCGCGAATTCCCGCAAACCTCCCGGTGGAACGTCAAGCAGGTGTTCGCCGAGCCGCGCCAGCATCTTTCCGTTTCTCCACGAGGCCATGTGGCCGCATATTCGGCGGCGAGACGCGACCTCAGCCAGCAAATCGAAATTTGCGATTTGGAATTGACGGGAACGCCGTCCGTGATCCGCGTGCCCGACGAACCGCTCGTCGCGAGACCCGATTTCCCGGCGTCGTTCGCATGGTCGCCCGCGGGAGAGTCGCTGATCGCGGCTTCCGGCACATGGCAGCCGCAGCTTCATTACTTCGACGCACGCGACGGAAAATTCACCGGGCGTTTCGCGCCGTTCCGCGTGTTTCCCGCGCATCTTGTCTGGTCAAATAGCGGAAAATATTTTGCCGCGGCATCAGACGGCTCCGAGAACGCCACTCTGATGCTTTGGATGGCCGGCGATTCTCCCGAATCGTTCGAGCCGCTTTCTCAGCTGGATCGCGGGACTTTTGCCGATGCGTCGCCGGAAGATGACGATGCGGACGATCGCGGAAGATTCTTGGGCTTTGGCGCGACTGCGTTTTGCGCAAACGATAAATCGCTCGCCACGGTCCTGGAATTTGACGGCGAGTGGTCCGACGATTCGATCGTTCTCGTCCGGCCGCCAACGCTCGAAACGATCGAGCGATTCGATACCACGGGTCACGTCACGGATTTGTGCTGGTTGAGCGACGCGCGTCATCTTGTGTTCTGCGCTTCCGGCCAAGTGTATTCGCTCGACGCTGTGAGCGGAACCACGTCTTCACTGCCCTTCGCGGCCGAGCTTTGCCATTGCCACCCGTCGCTTCCGATTTGCGCCTTCTACAACTCGTGGCTGAAAAGCTCAGCGAAAGGCCGCATCTTTATCGCGGATTTGCAGCGCAACACGATTGTGGACGAATGCTGGGCGGAAGGAATCGCCAGCTTGCGCTGGAGTCACGACGGCCATACGCTTTACGCCGTCTCGCAGGACGGCACAGCGTATCTCTACGAGAAATAGGCGGCGCGCATTTCGACTCTAAACTTTCAACTCTAAACTCTCGACTACCTTCCCCAATGGAAAATTCGGCTGCGCATTGAGTGACGCATCCGCTCGCTCGCCTGCAACAAGCCGCGGATACGCAGCCGCCGCAATCATCGCGGCATTGTCCGTGGAAAGCGCGCGGCTGGGGAAAAACGTTTCGAGACCGTGTTTTCGCGATTCCTCTTCGAACCGCGTGCGCAGTTCGCGGTTCGCCGCAACGCCGCCTGAAACCAGCACGGATGCGGCGCCGAACTGCTCCGCCGCGGCCAGAGTATGTCGAATTAGGCCCTCGACGACGGCGTGCTGAAAGCTTGCGACCAAGTCGAGAGTTGTCGCGCTCGAAAGCCCGCGCAACGCGTCTGCGCTTCTTTCACCGCGAGCGAGAGCCTGCTGCCGCGCATCAATTTCAGGCTGCAATTCCGGGCGCTTACGCAAATAGTAAAGAACGGCCGTTTTGATTCCACTGAAACTGAAATCGTATTGATTGCCGCCCATTTTGGGCTCGTTGAATCGCACCGCGGATGGATTCCCGTGCGCTGCGAGCTTGTCGATTATCGGGCCGCCGGGATATCCGAGGGCGAGCATTCTTGCGACTTTGTCGTACGCCTCGCCGGCCGCGTCATCGCGCGTTCCTCCGACGCGTGCGTAAGAAAGTTGCAACGCGCCGTTTCCTGAGGCGTTGCTTTTCGCTTCCACGCGATAGAGCAGCGTATGTCCACCCGACACGATCAGGCACATCGCCGGCAATTTTGGCGCGCGCGCCGCCGCGTGAGCTTCGAGCAGGACCGCGTGCACATGCCCTTCGAGGTGATTCACGGCAATCAGCGGTTTCCCCAGCGCCAGCGCCAGCACTTTGCCATAAGTCAGGCCGACGAGCAGAGAGCCTACGAGCCCCGGACCTTGCGTGACGCCGATGGCGTCGATATCTCTGAGCGCGATGCCTGCCTGCAACATTGCTTCGCGCACCACGGGCACGATCTGCCGAAGATGCTCGCGCGACGCCAGCTCCGGCACCACGCCGCCGTATTTACGGTGAATGTCAACCTGCGATGCCACGACGCTCGACAGGATCGTCGCGCCATCGGCAACAACGGCCGCCGCTGTCTCATCGCACGAAGACTCAATTCCCAGAATTCGCGACGTCAATTGACGCTTCCCTTCCGCCTTATTCGCTCATGCTAGTATAGCGCATGGACCAACGGCTGCGCCGCGACTTGGACACCATCGCGGCCGACCGTTCCTCCGGCGCTGCTGAACTGGCTCTCCGTGCGTGCGTTGCGCTCCAACAATGGGCCCGCCGCCATTCGAGAATCAGCCGGGACGAACTTCTCGCCGTGGCTCGTGCATTGCTGTTTGCTCAACCGGCCATGGCGCCGCTGCTGCGTCTTGCGAACGAACTCGCGCTCGCTGCCGACGAACCCATTCCTTCCCGTTATCTCGCACGCGCCCTGAAGCATTTTTCATCTGCACTACGCACTGGGCCGGAGCACATCGCCCGGCATTTCCGTTCCGCCCTGCGCGGCGGCGATAAGAAGATCATCACGACGTATTCCTATAGCTCCACGGTTCTTCAAGCCATCATCGCCGCCCAACAGCGCATTTGGCAGGTGATTTGTTCCGAAGGGCGTCCGGGCTTGGAGGGCAGGAAAACCGTGGAACAAATTCTGCGTAGCGGAAAAGGAATTGGCGCGTGCCTGACAACTGATGCGGCGCTGCATCTGTTCACGGCGCACTCTCACGTTTTGGTCGTTGGCGCAGATTCGCTCGAAGAGGCGGGCTTCACAAACAAGGCGGGCACCGGCGCACTGGTGGCGTACGCAGTGCAAATAGAGTGCCCCGTCTGGGTGCTCGCGGATACGTCGAAGCTGCTTCCGCGCGCAATCGACGCGATTCGCGCCGACCGCAATGGCCCCGACGCCGAAATCTGGCCCGAAGCGCCAGCACGCCTGTCCATTTTGAATCCCTACTTCGAAAGAACGCGCTATCTGCCCGGCATTCGCATCTTGACAGAAAACGGTTGGCGCACCCCCGCGCAAATACGCCGCGAGACTCAGGCCATCAAAGTTTCGCCCCTCCTCGCAGCATTAACCGAGGCGTCGCATCGTAGTTAGTCAGTTCCGATTGCTCTG